>CANHHI010000120.1 GCA_947460225.1 Flavobacteriales bacterium | reverse complement strand
TGGATTAGGCTACGTGGAAGTATCTATATGTGTTAGTGGAATAACACAAGCCCAAACCCCCATGCAAGAAATTGTATGGGGGTTTGCGTACAATGTCCGTTTTAATCTGCCTAAGGCAGGCTTTTTTTCTGTTTTTACTTGATTATTCAGAGGTCTTGCCATGGCAAGACCCTACACAGGGGTTACGTGTGCCTTGCCCCCGTGCGTAGCACGGATTAAATCGGACTATGTCCGCATCTCTGATGCTTGTTGTAGGCAGATTGAAGCGTCTTTTGTGCTTATCTGTACGGGTTTTTGGTAGTCAATTTTGCTTGCCAATATCCATTTGGACAATTCACTGAGCAATTCTTTTTGGAGCAATCGCTTGATGGGTCTTGCGCCAAAATGGGGGTCGTAGCCTTGCTTGCAGAGCAGGTCTAAGGCTTCTGGCAAGAGTTCCAGAACAATGCCCTGTGCTTTGGCTCTTTGGGCAATTTCAGCAAATTGAATGTGAATAATTTCTTCTATTTCTTTGTGCGTTAAAGGCGTGAACAAAATCACTTCGTCTATGCGGTTTAAAAACTCTGGACGAATGTGTTTTTTGAGTTCGGCAAACACTTCGGCTTCGGTTTTTTCCGCCACTTTGTCATAGTCTTTTTCGGAGGCTTTGTCAAAATTCTCTTGAATAATATCCGAGCCCATGTTGGAGGTCATCACAATTAGCGTATTTTTAAAATTCACCGTGCGTCCTTTGTTGTCGGTGAGCCTGCCCTCGTCCAAAACTTGCAGTAAAATATTAAACACATCGGGGTGCGCTTTTTCTATTTCGTCCAATAAAACCACGCTGTAAGGCTTTCTGCGAATAGCCTCGGTGAGTTGCCCACCTTCTTCATAGCCCACATAGCCCGGAGGCGCACCCACCAAACGAGAAACGCTGTGTTTTTCTTGATACTCACTCATGTCTATGCGGGTAATCGCCGTGTCTTGGTTAAACAAATAAGCGGCTAAGGCTTTGGCGAGCTCAGTTTTGCCCACGCCTGTTGTGCCCAAAAATATAAACGAACCAATGGGTTTGTGCTGACTTTGCAAACCCGTGCGGCTGCGTCTGATGGCATCGGCAATGGCTGAAACGGCTTTGTTTTGCCCCACCACACGCTTGTGTAGTTCTTCTTCTAGGTGCAATAATTTTTCTCTTTCGGTGCTGAGCATTTTCTGCACAGGAATACCCGTTGCACGTGCCACCACTTCGGCAATCTCTTCTCTATCCACCTCTTCTTTAATCATTTTTTCGTCCGCCTGTATGGCAATCAAATTGGCACGGCTTTTTTCCAAAATCGCCTCTTGTTCTTTGACTTTGCCGTATCTAATTTCTGCGACTTTGCCATAATCACCTTCTCGCTCGGCTTTGTCGGCTTGAAATTGCAAATCTTCCACGATTTTTTTGGACTTTTGAATTTCATCAATGCACTTTTTTTCTTTCTCCCAACGGCTTTGTAGGGTATTTTTGGTGTCTATCCATTTTTGGAGTTCTTGCTCGGTTTTTTCCAATTTGGCGTGGTCGTTTTCCCGTTTTAAGGCTTGTTTTTCAACTTCCAAGTGCATGATTTTGCGTTCGGCTTCGTCCAATAATTCAGGTTTGGAATTGATTTGCATGCGCAAGCGAGCAGCAGCTTCATCTATCAAATCAATGGCTTTGTCGGGCAAAAATCGCTCGTTGATGTAACGCTCGGAAAGTTCTACCGCTGCTAAAATGGCTTCATCTTTAATCACCACGTGGTGATGCGCCTCGTAGCGTGCTTTAACGCCACGCAAAATTGCAATAGCATCTTCTTCATTGGGTTCTTGCACGTTTACCTTTTGAAAACGGCGTTCCAAGGCTTTGTCTTGCTCAAAATACTTTTGGTATTCGTCCAAAGTGGTTGCCCCAATGCAATGCAGTTCGCCTCTTGCCAAAGCGGGTTTTAAAATATTGGCAGCGTCCATGGCACCACTTGTTTTGCCAGCCCCCACAAGAATATGGATTTCATCAATAAACAAAATAATACCACCGTTGCTGTCCATCACTTGTTTGACCACCGCTTTGAGGCGTTCTTCAAATTCCCCTTGATACTTTGCCCCAGCAATCAAAGAACCCATGTCTAGGGCATAAATTACTTTTTTGCGCAAGTCCTCGGGTACGTCTCCATTGTAAATTCTATGCGCCAAACCTTCGGCAATGGCGGTTTTGCCCACACCTGGTTCGCCAATTAAAATCGGATTATTTTTGGTTCTTCTACTGAGAATTTGTATCACCCTGCGAATTTCTTCGTCCCTGCCAATCACTGGGTCTAGTTTGCCTTTTTGTGCCATTTCGTTGAGGTTTTTGGCGTACTTTTGCAAGGCATTTTGCGCATCTTGATTGTTTTGAGTCATATTCATAAGAGATTGCTTTTATAGGGTAGTGCAAAAACCGTGCCAAACACAAATTTCAGACACGTTTTGACAACATATCATTTTCAAATTGGAAAAATAAAACCAGTTTGCAATAATTTTTCTATCTTCGCAGAAGTTTTAACAATGAAATTCGTATTCCGCATATTCTGCCTTTTATTTATTTTGGCAAATATATCTTTGGCGCAAATCAACGATAACGACACACAAGGAGCTGGCTTTTTGAGCGGACCTGAGGTGGTGAGTGCTGTGGACAAAAACAAAGGACTCGCAGACATAGACAACACCAAGGGCTTTATCAGTCAATATGGTTTGACACACATGCTGGCTTTTGTCAAAGATAGCCGTTTGGGTGCAGACTCTTTTTTGCGTTTAGCAGGAGGTCCTAGCCTTGTTTTTACGTTCATAGACAAAAAATACAATGCGCATCATTTGGAGGCGTATAGCGTGTTTTCTTATGCGGAAGACACCATGCACGTGCAGTCGGAATTAAGTTACGCTTATACTGTGCCCATTGTGCAACGCACCAAAAAAGGCAATTTTTTCATGTTTGCGGGCGGTGGTCTGCGGATATGGGATATAGAAAAAACGCCAGAAGCCTTTTATATTCCAGCTTCTATCACAAGCACGGAATTGTTTTTGACACTCGGTTTTAAATTGCGTTTTGTGCACAATTACATCAATAAAATCACCTTAAACGGAAAAACGGCATTATCCCTACTCGGGGTTGCAAATTACGAACAAGTGGATTTTTCAGATAGATATTATGCGTCTGCTCCTTTTGCAGCGGGCATTTATAGCGGTGTGCATAGCAGTACACAAGTGAGTTTAGACTTTTTATTTGGCGTGAGTTTTGGGTTTTCCATAGAATATGCCTTTAAAACCAACCAATACAAATTTGGTGCCGAACATGATTATAGTAGTTTGCAACACTTTGGCATGGTGCGGTTTTTATATCGCCTGTACAACCCCCGCAAAAACATGCTCATGGAGTAAGCACAGCGAGAAGACGTTTCGCTGGATATTATTTATATAATCTTGCAAAAATATTACATGGGCGTTTCTTAAAGGCAAACTAATCTTAACTTTGCGCCTGTTATGGAAACTTTCTACATCAAAAATATGGTCTGCGCCCGTTGCATTCGTGCGGTGCAAGAAGTTGTGCAAGCCCAGCAATTGCCCCTGCAAAGGGTAGAACTTGGCGAGGTCATATTATCTGAGCCCATTTCGTCTGCACAAAAAAAATCCTTGGAAGAAGCTTTAAAAAATTTGGGTTTTGCTTTTGTGAGCGATGCCAAGAGCATACTCTTGCAAAAAGTGAAAAATTTGGTGGTGGATACTTTGCAAAACTTGCCTTTACAGAGCAAAATGTCTTGGTCTAAAATCATTGGTCAAAAAGTCAATAACGATTATTATTATTTGAGCCATTTGTTTTCTACCGTAGAGGGCATTACTTTGGAGCAATTTATTATCCGCCATAAAATAGAAAAAGCAAAAGAATTGCTGTTTTACAACGAACTCACCCTAAGTGAAATCGCACATTTGCTAGATTACAGCAGCGTGGCGCACCTTTCTGGGCAATTCAAAAAAATCACGGGCATGACACCCAGCGCATTCAAAGCCAACAAAACTTCCACAAGGAAAACCTTAGATGCTATCTAAATTTTCACAGCTAAAACCCTGTTCCGTTTTGGTCAATTTTGCCAAATGCGTGTAATAATCATGCTCAAAAAATAAAGTATAATTTTCAGCAAAGGCTTTGGCTAAGAAAATATCTTTTTCCTGCATACTCAAAAGTGGTCGGGTGTCGTAGCCAGCCACATAAGCCTGTTTTAAATGCACACTCGTTGGAATTAAATCGCCCATAAAAGCTATTTTTTCTCCACAGCAATGCACAATGGGAATAATCTGCCCTTGCGTGTGTCCATTCATTTGCCATAAGTCTATGTTGGGCATAAAATCTGATAGATAATCCTTTTGCAAGTCCACAAATTTTAACTGCCCAGCCTCTAAAATAGGCATAAAATTTTCCACCAAAAAACTCGGCTTTTCCCTTGGATTTGGATTAACCGCCCATTGCCACTGAGATTTATCCACCCAATAAACGGCATTTGGGAAAGTTGGCATGTATTTTTCTTGGTGTTTCAGCACCGCACCGCCTACGTGGTCAAAATGTAGGTGTGTCAAAATCACATCGGTAATATCTTTTGTAGTAAAGCCCAGTTTTTCTAAACTCTTTGTCAGCGTATATTCGCCAAAAGGCTTGTAATAACTAAAAAATTTATCGCTTTGCTTATTGCCCATGCCCGTGTCCACCAGCACCAATCTATTGCCATCTTCTATGAGCATACAGCGCATGGCAAAATTGCATAAATTATCCGAATCGCTGGGATATTTTTTGTGCCATATACTTTTTGGCACCACGCCAAACATCGCACCGCCGTCTAATTTAAAATAGCCCGTTTCAACCGTATGTATGGTCATTTTTTGAATTGAAAAGAAAATAAAGTAAACAGCATC
>CANHHI010000119.1 GCA_947460225.1 Flavobacteriales bacterium | reverse complement strand
TTGTGTATAATTCTGTGGATAAAACCATTTCATACTGGAAAAACCTGTGGAAAACCAAAATCATTTCGTGGATAAACTTTATCCAAAGGATTTGTGTATAATTTTGTGGATAAGTCCATTTCACGCTGGAAAAACCTGTGGAAAACCAAAATCATTTCGTGGATAAACTTTATCCAAAGCATTTGTGAATAATTCTGTGGATAAAACCATTTCATACTGGAAAAACCTGTGGAAAACCAAAATCATTTGGTGGATAAACTTTATCCAAAGCATTTGTGTATAATTTTGTGGATAAACTCATTTTATACTGGAAAAACCTGTGGAAAACCAAAATCATTTCGTGGATAAAGGTATATTTACAACCTGCTATAAAAACAAAAAAATTGCAGGCGATAACCTGCAATTTTGATTAAACAACCTGCATTAAATTCTTGGTGTATTATTTTTTAGGATGAGGCAATCTAGGCAATATGTCATACTGCATTTGCACTTCATCTCCATTTTTGCTATACAACAAAGCTAAATAAATTTTGAATTCCTCATTGGTTTTGAATGTTTTTCCCTGTTTGTTGGGCGGGCTATTAAAATCGTAGCTGTTGCGCAATTCAAAAAACTCTTTTATGTTAGCTACTATAGCTACAATACCCACATATATATTATTACCCGTTATCACTTTTACATAGTAATCCCCAACATGCCAACGGTCGCCTATAAAAAATCTTGGCGAATAACTCTGACCTTTTTGTTGCATCAAATCTGAAAATCCAGCAAGCAATTTATTATAATTGCTATCATAAACCTCATAATAAGACCAATTTGCACGCAAAGTCAATCTAATTTGCTCGTCTTGCGGTTTCGCTATTGCATTTCTGTAAGGTGCTATTGCTTTGCGGTTTCTACGTACAAAATCCAAGCTAGACACTAAAACAGATTCATTTTGCGGTGTCTTTTTAAGCAAATAGCCTGTATAACGAAAATCTGCAGTTTGCGCTATGCGAAACAAAGTAGCCCTGCGGTAAAAATATATGAGCAAACCCATCATAATATGAAACAAAGATACGCCCAACACGAGCAAACTTCGAGGTGCCGTTTCTGAAGTAACAAAAGTGAGACCTGCAAAATTATATTTATTGCAATTGCAAATTAAATTACAACTAATCGCAATATAATAAAACATCACAAAACCAAAGGCAAAACCTTTTTTGTCGGACAACACGGCAAAACCAAAAATGGTGCAATAAAAAAAGTGCATAATTAAATGCGCAGGGCTATTATTAAATATAAAATAGTCTGCCGTCAAAAAAATACCCGTGTATAGGCACACATTGGCGGTTGCTGAAGTAAAAATTTCTTTGGAATGCTTGAAAAATGCCAAAATACAAAAGGTATGAATCAAACCATAAGCAAATACTTTGTACAAAAGCACAAACACACTGCTATCGGGTCTAATGTCTATCGCCTCGTAGCCAAGCACCAAAAAGATTGCGCCCAAAATCATAGCCAACAGCAATATAGCCATGAAAAAGCCCTTGATGTCGGCACGCACTTGCCTGAAAAAAGTCTGCATTTCTATTTTTGCCTTAGCAAAACCACGCAGAGCCAGCACAAAGAAAATTGCACTGCTTAAAAGCGTTACAAAAGGGCTAATAAACTGCCCAAATGCCATGCCTTTTGTTTGCCCAAAAGCAAACTTGTCTATTAAATCTATCACCCATAAAGCTAGGGAAACCAAGAAAAAATTCAAAAGAATTTTAGACGTTTTAATTTGCGTATTACTACCCATGATACGTTATTTTGTTTTGTTTTTAATGCCCCTTTTACACGAAATAAAAATGTGATTTTTATTTACAAATATTCGGTTTTACTTAACTAAAACCTAGTGCAAGAGCCAAAATTTTTTGCAAATTTACTATTTTTTATACACATACCCAAATTTTAAGGCTTTGGAAATTCAAAAAATATTTTGTCACCATACCTCACATAAAAAAAAGCCGTCTTACTGATCAACAGCAAGACGGCTTAAATTGTAATATAACTTAATTTGCTTCTGCCAGCAATTTTTCGCCTTTGGCTATCGCATCATCTATTGTTCCCACAAGGTTAAATGAAGCCTCAGGATATTTATCCACTTCGCCATTGAGTATCATGTTAAAACCACGAATGGTTTCTTCAATAGGCACCAAAACGCCTTTCATACCTGTAAATTGTTCCGCCACGTGGAAAGGTTGAGAGAGAAAACGCTGTACACGTCTTGCTCTATGAACAATCAGTTTGTCTTCTTCTGACAGTTCGTCCATACCCAAGATAGCAATAATATCTTGCAGTTCTTTATATCTTTGCAAAATTAACTTCACACGCTGGGCACAGTCATAGTGCTCCTCACCAACCACATCAGGAGACAAAATCCTAGACGTAGAATCCAAAGGATCCACCGCCGGATAAATACCCAATTCTGCTATTTTACGAGAAAGTACTGTGGTTGCATCTAAGTGCGAGAAAGTCGTTGCTGGCGCAGGGTCAGTCAAGTCATCAGCTGGCACATAAACCGCCTGCACCGAAGTAATAGAGCCGTTTTTTGTGGAAGTGATGCGCTCTTGCATGGCACCCATTTCCGATGCCAAAGTAGGCTGATAACCCACTGCCGAAGGCATACGACCCAGCAAAGCCGAAAGTTCAGAGCCCGCTTGGGTAAAACGGAAGATATTATCTATAAAAAACAAAACGTCTTTACCTTTGCCATCTCCCCCACCATCTCTGAAATATTCAGCCATAGTCAAACCAGAAAGTGCCACACGTGCACGTGCCCCAGGAGGTTCGTTCATTTGTCCGAACACTAGCGTAGCTTGTGATTTTGCCAAAGCCTCTTTATCTACTTTTGACAAATCCCACTCGCCTTTTTCCATGGCTTCTTTAAACTCTTCGCCGTATTGGATAACGCCAGATTCTATCATCTCACGCAAAAGGTCATTTCCTTCACGGGTACGCTCTCCAACCCCTGCAAACACAGAAAGTCCAGCGTGCGCTTTGGCGATGTTATTGATAAGCTCCATGATAAGCACGGTTTTACCCACACCAGCACCACCAAACAAACCAATTTTACCTCCTTTTGCATAAGGTTCAATCAAGTCTATAACTTTGATACCCGTAAACAATACTTCCGTTGCGGTTGATAAATCTTCAAATTTTGGGGCAGACCTGTGGATAGAATAACCTTTATCTCTGCTTACCTCGCCAATACCGTCTATGGGTTTACCCACAACGTTAAACAAGCGTCCTTTGATTTGGTCGCCTACGGGCATTGTAATTGCTGCTCCTGTTGCACAAACTTCTAAGCCTCTGCTTAATCCATCGGTAGAGTCCATGGCAATTGCACGAACGCTATCCTCTCCTATGTGCGCTTGAACTTCCAACACAATTTGACTGCCATTTACCTCCACGGTTAATGCGTCCAAAATGCTTGGCAAACTCTTTGTATCTTCAAAACGTACATCAACGACAGGACCTATAACCTGGGTGATTTTTCCTTTTGTATTTGACATTTGTCTATAATATTGCTACGTGATAATTGCATGCAAAGATAAGTTTTTTTTTTCAAACAAACAAATTTACATGCGACTCGGCACCTGAATACCTAAAATTTCCAAAGTACGGGCAATGCACCTGCCTACCTCATGGCTCAGCACAATGCGCAAGGCTTGCAAATCCGCTTGGGGCTCTTTTAAAATTTGTTGATTTTGGTAAAATGAATTGTATATGCGCACCAATTCATACACGTAATTGATGAGCAAAGACGGGTTATAGCTTTGCGCCGCTTGATTTAAAACTTCTTCTACATGGCTCAATTCTTGGATAATTTCTTTTTCCTCTGCATTGAGCGTAGTTTGAGCCGTCCACACAAGTTCAGGTACAGTGGTTTTTCTAAGCAGTGACTGGATACGGGTGTAGGTGTATTGCACAAAAGGTGCTGTATCGCCCTGCAATTGCACGCTTTCCTCTGGATTGAACAACATTTTTTTGCGAGGCTCCACTTTGAGCAAAAAGTATTTAATCGCCCCCAAGGCAATAATTTGGTATAAATTTTCTTTTTCTTCGGCACTGGCGTCTGTTAGTTTACCCAAGGCTTCCGTTTGGCTCTGCGCCACTTGCTTGACTTCTTGCAAAAGCTCATCGGCATCAACCACCGTGCCTTCCCTAGATTTCATGCGCCCAAAAGGCAATTCCACCATGCCATAAGACAAGTGATAGCAAGACGCTGCCCAAGCATAGCCCATTTTTTTCAAAATGGCAAAAAGCACCTTAAAATGATAATCCTGCTCGTCCGCCACGGTGTAAATCATGGCGTTCATGCTCGGAAAATCTTTGAGCCTTTCCAAAGCCGTTCCCAAATCTTGGGTGATATACACCGACGTGCCATCTTTGCGCAAAACCAGCTTGTGGTCTAAACCCTCCGCCGTTAAATCGCACCAAACCGAGCCGTCTTCTTTTTTATAAAATACATTTTTCTGCAAACCATCTTCCACAACGTTTTTGCCGAGCAAATAGGTATTGCTTTCGTAGTAGAGCTTATCAAAGTCCACAGCGATATTTTTATAGGTTTCATTGAAACCCGCATACACCCAAGTGTTCATCTTCTGCCAAAGTGCAACCACCTCGGTTTCGCCTTGTTCCCAAGCCAGCAAAAGACTTTGTGCCTCTTGCATCAGCGCAGATTTTTTTTCCGCTTCTTCTTCGGATAAACCACTCGCCGTCAAGGTTTTGAGTTCTTCCTTATAGGCTTTATCAAAAAGTACATAGTACTTGCCCACCAACTTATCGCCTTTCATGCCCGCCTGTTCTGGGGTTTCGCCATTGCCCCATTTTTGCCAAGCCAACATAGATTTGCAGATATGTATGCCCCTATCGTTGATGATTTGTACTTTTTGGACTTGAT
>CANHHI010000118.1 GCA_947460225.1 Flavobacteriales bacterium | reverse complement strand
TGCCCGTGCATAAATGGAAGGAGTGTATAGATAAACTGGACGATTCGCATACCGTTTATCTTTTGGGTACGGCGCAAGATGCCCAAACTTGTGCTTTGCTGGTGGAACATTTTGAACAGCGCAGTATTTTTAATTTGGCAGGAAACCTGACTTTGTTAGAAAGTGCCGCTTTGATGGAAAAAGCGAGCCAAAATTATGTGAATGACTCTGCGCCACTGCATATTGCTGAGGCTATGCGTGCGCCCGTAACGGCGGTTTTTTGTTCCACAGTCAAAGATTTTGGATTTTATCCGCTTGCGCAAAATAGCAAAGTTTTAGAGGTGCAGGGGTTGCCTTGTCGTCCGTGTGGGGTGCATGGCAGAAAAACTTGCCCCAAAGGACATTTTAATTGTGCGGAGCGTATAAACTTTGAATAAAAGACCATTCAGGTTCTTTTTCCAAAACGGAATTTAATTGTACAAAAAGATTGATGTTTTTTTGCAAAGTTTTATCGGTGTGTGCTAGGTAAATAATCGCACCCAGTTTGAGGGTTTGGTATTGCCAGTTGTTTTGTGTTTTTGCTAGTTCCTCTTGGAGCAAGGCTAAGGTCTGCTCAAAAAGTTCTTTGGGCATAGCGTTTTGGGGATTGTTTTCCAGTACGGCTATTTGTAAAAAAAGCAAACCTGCTGTTCTTTCTTGGCATTGCAATACTTGCGCCACCAAAGATTGCAATTTTCTTTCGCTTTCGGGTACAGTGGTAAATTGCCAGGCGTGATAATTCAGCTCGCCGAGTAAAAATTTTTGAATATCTTTTTGAAAAGGCAAATAAATGGCTGTTAGTGCTTTTTTATCGTAGCGTTTATACAAAGTCAGTGCTTTGAGCATTTGGGTATTTTTCTTTTCCCGTTCTTTTGTGTGTTTTTGTGCTTGCAAGGGTTCTCGCTCTTCCCAAGTGTTTTGCTGGCTATAAAATAAACCCATAGACCAAAAAAGGTATGGAAATGCTTCTTTTTCATATTTTTTGGACAAGGCGTATCTTTGGGCTTTCTTGGTTAATTTGGCGTATTTTTCTTCAATCAAAAGTAGATGCAATTTTTTCAAGGGTTTATTTGCAAAAACGCCCATGACTAAAAAATAGCAAACTAAAATAATGCGAAGCATAGCACAAATTTACATAAAAATTGTTTTTTTTGTTGCATAATGGCTAAAAATGTATAAATTTGCCTTATAAGCTCACTGCGAAATGCTTTATTTTTGCATATAAAAACAGCCTCCAAAAGGAGGCTGTTTTTGTCATATTTTTATACTGAAATTAAGATTTTCTCAATTCTGTTTTCAAAATTTTGCCCGTTGCATTCATCGGCAATTCTTTTCTAAACTCCACATCTCGTGGGGCTTTGTAGGTTGCCATGTTTTCACGTGCCCATTTAATCACATCTCTTTCGCTCACAGTAGAACCCTCTTTGAGCACAACAAAGGCTTTCACCTCCTCGCCTTGCGCACTGTCAGGCACGCCAATCACAGCTACTTGCAAAATATCGGTGTGTTGCAATAGGATTTCTTCCACTTCTCTTGGGTAAACATTATAGCCTCCTTTTACAATCATGTCCTTGGTTCTGTCCACAATGTAGAAATAACCTTCTTCGTCCATTTTTGCCAAATCGCCCGTGTATAACCAACCATTTTTAATGGCTTTTGCAGTTTCCTCTGGCTTTTTGTAATAGCCTTTCATAATATTCACACCTCTGGCAATCAATTCCCCTATTTCGCCAACAGGTACTTCTTTGCCCTCTTTATCCACCACTTTGGCTTGTAAAGCAGGCACTGTTTGTCCGATAGAACCGATTTTGCGCTTGCGCAAAGGTCTGTTGAAACACACCACTGGCGATGCCTCCGACAAGCCATAGCCTTCCAAAATAGTCGTTTTGAAAATATCTTCAAAGTTTTTCAAATCTTCCACAGCAAGTGCTGCACCACCAGAAACAGAAATTCTAAGGCTTTTTGCCGCCTCTTCTGCTAGTTCAGGAGCTTCTTTGGCAGCTTGCGTCAAAGCCCAATACATCGTAGGCACGCCACAGAAAATCGTTACTTTTTCTTGCGCCATTTTTTGGATAACCAATCTAGGCATAAATTTAGGCATCAAAATATTTTTTGCCCCTCGCTTTACAGAACCATTGAGTTGCACCGTTTGCGCAAAAGAATGAAACAATGGCAAAGTAATTAAATTGACATCGTTTTCTGTGTATGCAAAAATATCGGCGGCTTTCCAGCTGTTGCTGTACATATTTAAATGTGAAAGCTCCGCACCTTTTGGTTTACCTGTTGTGCCAGAAGTGTATAAAATAATTGCCGTATCTTCTGGATTGGTGTGCACGGTGTCAAACACAGGGCTTTTACCGTGTAACAACATGCCCAAAGTTATCGTACCCTCAAAAGTGGGTTTGTCGGTTGGCACGGGTGTGATTTCTATGAAATGCTTGCAAGTAGGCGTTTTTTGTTGGGCTTCATACGCAAACTTAACCATAGGCAGTTCAGGCGTACCCGTAAAACAAAAAATCGCTTTTGCATCGGAATCTTGCAAATGATATGCAATTTCCTCTGTTTTTAGCATCACGTTGATGGGCACAACTACTGCACCTGCCTTTAAAATTCCGTAATAAATTACAGGAAAATAAGGCACATTGACGCAATCCAAAACCACTTTATCGTTTTTTTGAATACCTAATGCCACAAGACCATTTGCCACTTGGTTTGCCAAGGCATTGGTTTGTGCATAAGTCAATTTTGTTTCTTCGTACTGAAAAGCGACTTGATTTGGAAACGCAAATGCGCTTTCTTCTAAAAGTCCTGAAAGGTTTAACATAGTGTTGATTATTAAAACTGGTTGCAAGTTAGCAAAAAAATCACAATGATTGTACATTATTTGAAAAAAAATTATAAATTTACCAACTCAAATAATATACCCAAACATGAAAAAAACAACAGTTTCTGGAATTTTGCTCAGCACAAGTTTGCTGACTAGCGGAAATCTAATGGCTCATGAGGGCATGTGGCTCCTCACACAGGTTAAAAACCTGATGGCGAAAGACCTTAAAGAACAAGGCATCAAGCTAACTGCCCAACAGATTTATGACATCAACCAAAGCTCTATTAAAGACGCAGTGGTTCATTTTGGTGGTTTTTGTTCTGGAGAAATCGTTTCCAATCAAGGATTGATACTCACAAATCACCACTGTGGTTATTCCCCGATACAAACCATTTCATCGGTGGAAAAAAATTATCTGCGTGATGGATATTGGGCGAAAAATGGAGCAGAAGAAGTGCCAGTACCGGGTTTGTTTGTGCAGATTTTAGACCGCATGGAAAATGTAACGGAAAAAGTTTTGCAAGGTGTAACGCCTGCCGCTACTGAACTAGAGCGCATAGCCATTGTGAAAAAAAATATCGCTCAAATAGAGCAAACAGCAAAAGTGAGCGATGCTTATGAGGTCTATGTGAAAGATATGTACGTGGGTAGCGAGTATTATTTGTTTGTGTTTAAACAATACAACGACATTCGTTTGGTGGGTACGCCTGAGGAAAGCATTGGTAAATTTGGTGGAGACACAGACAACTGGGCTTGGCCAAGACATACAGGGGATTTTTCTATGTTCCGTATTTATGCGGATAAAAATGGAAATCCTGCCAATTATAGCGCAGACAACAAGCCTTATAAACCCAAATATTATTTCCCAATTTCTTTGAAAGGCATCAAACAAGGAGATTTGTCTATGATTGTTGGTTTTCCTGGCAATACAGATCGCTACATGACTTCTTGGGAAGCAGATATGGCGGTAGTTCACTTGCCTTTGAATGTGAAATTGCGTGCTTTGATTTTAGAAACCCTAAAATTAAACATGGACAAAAGTGAAGCTATTCGCTTGAAATACGCTTCTAAATATGCGCACATTGCAAACTACTGGAAAAACAAAGATGGGCAAGCCAAAGGCATGGTTAAAAATAAAGTAGCAGATAAAAAACGTACTTTGGAAAACCAAGTGAATACTTGGATTTCACAAACACCAGAGCGCAAAGCAAAATATGGTGAGGCTTTAAATATGATGCAACAAGGTATTATGGCAAGTGCTGATTATAGATTTGTTGAGGCTTACACAACAGACATGCTGGCTCGAAAAAGTGCTGCCATAGATTTGGGGGTAATTATCAGCAAAATAGAGCCTTGGCTGAATAATCCAAACTTGAAAGCTAATGAAATGGAGTCGGTATTGGTGGATATCAATACTTTTTTCAATAGCTATGATTATGAAACTGCTAAGGCTGTGGCAGTTGCTGTATTAAACAAATACAACAAAGATGTGGCTGTCAATTTACAAGCACCCATCTTTTCTGAGGCTTTCAAAAACTACCCAGGCAATACGGAAAAATTTGTAGATGATGTGTTGTTTAGTTCTATTTTGCTCAAAAAAGAGGCTTTGCTTAGTTTAATTCAAGCGGGTAACGTAGATGCAATAAAAGCGGACAAAGGTTTTCAGATGGTTAAAGGCATGTTAAATCATACCAAATCTTTATGGACAAAAGAAGATGTTTTATTGTTTGTGCAAGGCAAACGTTTGTTCTTGGAGGCTTTGCGTGAAATGAATGCGCCAAAACCTTTATATCCAGATGCAAACGGTACTATTCGTTTTACTTATGGCAATGTGAAAGGGTTTAGTCCAGCGGACGGTATAGAATACGATTGGTACACTACCCAAGAAGGACTTTTGGAAAAAGAAAATCCAAACGATGAGGAATTTATTTTGTCTCCTGCTTTGAAGGCGAAAATAGAAGCCAAAGATTTTGGTATGTATGCAGATAAAACAGGCAATTTGGTGCTTTGTTTTTTAACTGATCATGATATTACAGGCGGAAACTCTGGTTCTGTGGTGTTTAATGCCAAAGGCGAAGTGATAGGCTGTGCTTTTGATGGCGTTGAGCAAGATTTGATGGGTGATATCTACGTAGATATGAACGTAAAACGCACCATTAGCGTGGACATACGCTATGTTTTGTTCTTGATGGACAAAGTGGGTGGTGCTGGGCATTTACTCAAAG
>CANHHI010000117.1 GCA_947460225.1 Flavobacteriales bacterium | reverse complement strand
TCTACGTATTTGCGCATTTTGCCTGTGAAATGGATTAAAACAGACAATGTCTAATAGGGGCGTATTGCATACTTCCAAAAATATACATCAATTACAACGCCTGCGCCTTTGGCGCAGATTAAGACAGGCTATGTCTGCGGACGATGTGCGCGCATGGTTTGGCGTATTCTTTGCATAAACTTGGAGGCGTAAACAAAATCTTGCACACTCGGCACATCGGTATCCAAAATGCTCTCTCTGTCTCCTTTCCAAGCGGCTTTTCCCTCGCTAATGAAGAGTATTTTGTCGGCGGTTTCTAGCACCGAGTTCATGTCGTGACTTACCACTACTGTGGTGCTTTGAAATTCATCGGTAATAGACTGAATGAGTTCATCTATGCGAATGGACGTTTGCGGGTCTAGCCCAGAATTGGGTTCATCGCAAAATAGATACTGCGGGTTCATGGCAATCGCCCGAGCAATCGCCACACGCTTTTGCATGCCTCCACTGATTTGGTTGGGAAAATGGCTATTTCTGCCCTCAATGCCTACCCTTTGCAAGCAAAATCTTGCCCTGTCCTTCATAGCCGAAGTGCTCTGCCGAGTGAATAAGCGCAAAGGAAACATCACGTTTTCTTCTACTGTTAGGCTATCAAACAAAGCGGAACTCTGAAAAAGCATGCCTATTTTCTTGCGCACTTCTCGCCTATTTCTAAGGGGCATGGTGGTGAAATTGTCGCCATCAAACAGCACTGCACCTGCATCGGGTTCGTACAAACCCACCATGCACTTTAAAAGCACACTTTTGCCCGAACCGCTTTTGCCAATGATGTAATTCATACTTCCTTTTTCAAACACAAAAGAAATATCCTGCAACACAGGCGCAGCAAAACTTTTGCTTAATTTTTTTACCTCTATCATTACATGAGTATCAATTGTGTGAGTATGTAATTGCTAATTAAAATGGCAATACTGCCATAAACCACCGCTTTGGTGCTGGAAACACCCACTGCTGTTGCTCCGCCTTTGGTGTAGTATCCGTGATAGGCGGAAATGCTGGTGATTAAAAAAGCAAAAACCACTGTTTTGATTAAAGAATAGGTTACGTGAAAAGGCTTAAAATCTTGGTAAATGCCCTGCATGTAGTCTGCTACGGTAAGGGTGCTCAGTGTCGTGGTAACCAACCAACCCCCAACAATACTTAGCGCAATGCTATAAATAATCAGTATGGGATTGAAAACCATGGTGGCTAAAATTTTAGGAAAAATCAAATAAGACCGAGAATTAACGCCCATGATTTCCAAGGCATCTATCTGTTCGGTGATGCGCATAGTACCTAGTTCCGAGGCAATATTAGAACCTACTTTTCCCGCTAAAATCAAAGAAATAATGGTTGGGCTAAATTCTAAAATGGTGGATTGGCGGGTGGTAAAACCCACCAAATACGCTGGAATAAGACTGCTGTGCATTTGCGCAGAAGTTTGCAAAGTGATCACCGCACCCATAAAAAGGCTGATGATTGCCACGATGCCGAAAGACTCCACGCCGAGCTTGTCTATTTCTTTGAGGAAATTGATCCAGTGCACTTTAAGGCGTTCGGTTTTGCTGAACACCGCTTCCAACATTTTAAAGTACAGCCCGATATGGTCTAATGTTTCTGAAATATTTAACATCTAATACTTACGCTTAATTTTACAAAGTTAGCTTTTTTATGCACACAAAGCAAAGATTACAACAAACTTTTTATGGCTTCTACCCATGTTTTTTGGGTTTGGAAATCATAACTGTCAAAGTTTTTGTGCTTGTAATTTTCCTGTGCATTCGGCACCTCATCGGGTATGATATACAGGGCTTTTTCCGCACCTTTAACGCCCCAACGGGTTGGGGACATGCTGGGCTTTTTGGCGTACAAACCAACTACTCTCGCACCCAAAGCTGCTGCCAAATGTAAAGTGCCTGTTGAAGGTGCGCTAAACACACGCGCCAAAGTTATCAATCCACCCAAAAATAAGATACTGCGGTCATTATAATACACAAAAACGCCTTCCCCTAATGATTTTGCTATTACTTCCGTCCGTTCAAGTTCTGCATGCGATGCACTCACAACGATAGGCAGTTTTAGTTCTGCTCTAAGTTCGTCCAATAGTAGAAAGTACTGTGCGTCTGTAATGTTTTTGCCACTCCCACCTGTGAAAGGATGAATTAAAATAAAAGGTTTTTCTATTTTTTTCTCTGCCAAAAAACGCTCTGCCTCGCTGATGTGCTCGGCTTGAAGATATACTTTATGTGCTGCTTCTTTGCAAGCATCAAAGCAATTTACATCTAAAAGCCTTACCAAATCTAGGTTATAATCGCATTCGTTTTTGATAGACTCTGAACGTTTTTGTCTTAAACCTTTGTTGTAAGTAAAGAAAGACTGCCATTTGGAATAATTGCCTATGCGTATTTTTGCACCCGAAGCTCTCGCAAGGCGCATGATGACTACATCTGAATACAAAGCTACAAAGGCATCTACTTGAAGTTTTTGTATATGTAAAATGAGTTCTTTTTCGGAAAAATCATCTATGCACAACACTTGGTTGATATAGGGCAAATTGCGCACTATATCGGCGTTGTAATGGCGCACCAAAACGGTAATTTCCGCATTTGGATACATTTGGCGAAGCCTATAAAAAGACGCTATAGATAGCACCAAATCACCTATTTTGTCGGTACGGCTAATAACAATGCGTTGCATCTTGCTTAAATAATGGCTCTAAGTTATGATTTTTTTGGGATTATTGTGTAATTTTGCATGTACATTTTGTTTATGGAACTGAAAAATTTTTTGTGTAGCCTATCTGCCACATTGCCACGCACAGCTTTTGTGTTATACAGAAAACCGCATGAGCAGCGCATTTCTGCACTTACGCAAATGGCTATGAATGACCATTCAAGGCTTTCTAAAAAAACGTTCATTTTTAATCCTTTCCAAGGCAGTGTGCACAAGGCTTTGGAGATTTCTGGAAAATACCATACTTTCAAAACCTACACGGCAAAAGACTTTAAGCAAATATATTTTCCTTTTCAAGCACTCAAACCTTGTACATACAAAGATAAACAAAAAGCGGATTATGCAAAACTTTTTGAGAAAGCCATGCAAGCCATACAAAACAAAACTTTTGAAAAAGTGGTTTTGGCGCAGGTGTTTGTGGAACATACCCCAAAAGGGCAAGCACATATTTTTGAGACCTTTGGCAATATGCTGGAAACCTATCCGAGTGCTTTTGTGTATGTGTTGTACCACCCAACAGCTGGGCTTTGGCTGGGCGCAAGCCCAGAGCCTTTGCTGGAATTATTGCCCGATAAACGCATAAAAACCACGGCTTTGGCGGGCACCCAACTCAATAGTGGCGCAGAACCTCTGTGGACAGACAAAGAAAACCAAGAACACGAGAGTGTGGTCAGCTATATTGCACATATTTTGCAAAAATCGGGGGTGCAAAATATAGCCAAAAGCCAAAGATACAACAGTGCATATAACAAACTTTGGCATTTACGCACGGATTTTGAGGGCAAATTGCTTTCGGGCTATGCCGATTTGCTCCATAGCCTCCACCCTACCCCAGCGGTTTGTGGTTTTCCAACCGAGGCGAGCCGAGATTTTATTTTGCAAGAAGAGGGTTTTGATAGGTCGTATTACACGGGCTTTTTGGGTGAGCAAACAAAAACGCAAGCCCACTTTTTTGTGAACTTGCGCTGTATGCAGTTTTTTTCAGATGCGGTGTGTTTTTATGCAGGCGGTGGCGTAAATGCCCAAAGCCAACTGGAAAATGAGTGGCAAGAGTTGCAAAACAAAATGCAGAGCGTGAGGGGGTGCGTTTAGGGATTAAACCCTAAAAAATCAGCCTGAAAATTTGGAACACTAAGGAAATTTTTATAACTTTGCGTGTATTATTATGGACGCTCAAAATATCATCAAAGACATCTTGCTATCTCCTTCTGGGAGTTTTGCTTCTGTGCTTGCTTTTATTTTCGGTGCGTTTTGGTTGGTGCATTGGGTAACCATAAAAGTTGCCTTGATTACCAAAGACCACAATGAATTTAGCAAAACCAATCAAGCCATGCTTCAAGACATCAAAGATATTCACAAAGAAATTTCTTATTTAAAGGGTTCTTTTGAGTTGATGATGAAAAGCAAAGATAGTTTTTTGCAATCCAAAAGTCCTATCACACTCAACGACAAAGGCGAAGAAGTTGCCAAAGAACTGGGGGCGGTGGATATTATTCAAAGAGCTTGGGCTAAAATCAAACATAAAATAGACACGCAAGAAAACCTCAACAACGCCTACGACATACAACAATTCTGCATAGAAGAGGCTTCTGTGAGTCCAGCGTCTTTTTTTGAAGCGCACGACTTGCATAATATTAAAAACTATGCTTTTCAAAAAGGCGAAATGTTGCAGGCTTACATGCGGATTTTTGGGATTTTAATTCGTGATAAGTATCTATCTGAAAAAGGCATCAATATTGATGATGTGGACACACACGACCCTAGTCAAAAGATTTAAAAAGCAATAAAAGCTAGGTTTTAATACCTAGCTTTATTTTCCACTTTTCCGCCTATTATCATCTCTGCAAAGCATTTGGCAATTTTCGGCTGTGGTTTTTCCACCCTCGTGCCAAGGCGTAATGTGGTCGGCTTCCATTTCGTTAATTTCAAATTCAACGCCACATTTTACACAAATTCCTTTTTGTCGTTCAAACGCTTCACGCTTTTGTTTATCGGTAAATGCTCTAATATTTAAATACTTCTCGTTTCGTGTCAAAACGTATTCATAAATGCCTGACTTTTTCGTTACGTCTTCGTCTTGCATTAAGGTCGTAATTTCTTCTTCTAATTTTTTAGCATCAAAATTTTGGTCTTTGTAATTGTTGTAAAGAAAACCATAATTGATACCCTTCATTTCTTTGCGATATTTTGGAAAAACAACTTTTATCCAATTCATTAAACTTGTAAAGTATAACCACAATTCACTTGCATTTGGCTTGTGTTGGTTTTCAGCCATATATTGCTCAATGTTGTCTTTGCTTATCCAACTAATTACAGTTTCTAAATAATCTTGTCGAATTGGCGAACCTGTAATATAATCGTTTCCAATGTTGTAAGCTGGACAACCTG
>CANHHI010000116.1 GCA_947460225.1 Flavobacteriales bacterium | reverse complement strand
CATAGCCCATCACACGGTGTCCCATGGACACAACGGACTTGCCTAAATCTTGCAAAGCAATATTCACTTCATCTACATTGCCCACCAGCAAAGCAGGAAATTCTATTTGGTTTCGGTGTATAGATTTTACAACACTTTTGGTAATGAAATACCTTGGCAAAACCAAAGTAGTATAATTTAAAAACCAAAAAAGCAAAAATGGAAAAACGGCAAATGGATAAGGTGTAACCGTATCATTGATTAAATAAGCAAAATAAATCAACAGCGAGCCAAAAAATGTTGTTTTTAAACCCACCAAAATTTCAAAAAATCTAGACTTTCTAAGAATTTGTGTGTAATCGCCTCTTAAAAAGTAATACAAGAGCCAAAAAGCAGGCAGAAATAACAAAATAGTTAAGACATGCTTGTCTAATAAAGCATAAAAAGAAAGCCGAGAAGGATTATAAGCATGCTTGACCTGTAAAAAAAGTAAAGTCGCAACAACCGATGCAAAATAATCAAAAACAAGATACAATAAGGTGTATGTAAATTCTACACGCTTTAAAACACTTTTAAACATGCGCTATTTTAGGGCTTTGTTTTTTAAAAATAAATCCAATCGGGCAATCCATTTATCCCTAAGCACCCACAAAGACTCTGCATGTAAACCATTGTAAATACCAAGTTCTCGTTTGTTTCTGTTTAAACTCACAAAATCGTGAATTTCATTCACCGCCACATATTTATCACGTGACCCCGCAAAAATAAGCAAAGGCGTTTTCAAGGCTTTCATTTGTTCCAAGGTTTGGGTAGTTTTTGCAGGCAACTTCAAAGGCGAAGCAGGATCTTGGTATAATTTTTTAAATCTTTCTATGTTGATAATAAATCCGTCTGCCACCAAAAAATCAACGCTTACCTTCTGCAAAGCCTCCACCGCAATCAAACTGCCTGTGGAAAAAGCAAGTACCCCCAATTTTTGCCCTGCATACTGTTGCTTTGCCCAACGCACGGTTGCTTCCAAATCCAAGGCAAATTCATGGTAATACAAATAAGATTCGTCCATGGGGAAATCTGCACTACCCCCAAATCCACGGTAATCAAAACAAACCACGTCATAACCGTATTTGCTTAAATCTACGGCGGGCAATATCCACTGACTCATGTTGCCATAATCGCCATAAGCAAAAACCAAAGTGATGTTTTTTTTCATTTTGGCATCGGCATTAAAAATCCAAGCCTGCAAGGCTTTATCGTCCGCAGTGGTAATGGTATGATATTTTACATTGGTAATGCCCATATCTGTGGGCGTAACCAAATAATCCCGCCAAGGAGCAATGGCAAAGGTTTTTGTACAAGTCAAAACCAAAATGATGAGCGAAAGTAGTTTTTTCATCGTGTATTTTATTTCTAGGGTTAATTTTTGTTTTTTAAATAAGTAGCAATGTATTTTCCAAGCACATCAAACTCTATATTGACGCATTGCCCAGCTTGAATACTCACAAAGTTCGTGTTTTTTTTGGTATATGGTATAATTGCCACGGAAAAATTTTTATCCCCCACCGAAACAACCGTCAAACTCACGCCGTCAATGGTAACAGAACCCTTGCCAACCAACAAAGCCGTGTCTTGCAAAGCAAACACATAACGCCAACTCCCCGCCTCTTCTTCAATAGACAAACAAGAGGCAATGGTGTCCACATGTCCTTGCACCCAATGCCCGTCTAACCTATCGCCAAGCCTCAAACAACGTTCCAAATTGACTGCATCGCCAACACGCCAATGTTTGAGTGTGGTTTTTTGCAAAGTCTCCGCAATAGCCGTTACGGTGTATTCATTGCCTTGAATGTTTACAACAGTAAGACAAACCCCGTTGTGCGCAAGGCTTTGGTCTATTTTTAATTCAGCGGTAAATGCGCAAGTCAAAGTAAAATGCAAATTTTCGCCTTCTGGCATAATCTTTACAATCCTTGCCGTGCTTTCTACAATACCTGTAAACATTACAATATATTTAAAACTTGTTCTTTGATTTTTTCCAATTCATCTTTCATTTGCACCACAATTTGCTGAATTTGCAAATGATTTGCCTTTGAACCCAGCGTATTGATTTCCCTGCCGATTTCTTGGGCAATAAAACCCAGTTTTCGCCCAGCTTGCTCTTCATGTAAAGTCTTTAAAAAGTAAGCACAATGTGCAGCAAGTCTGGTTTTTTCTTCGGAAAGTTCAAATTTATCTAGGTAATACACCAATTCTTGCTCCAAACGCTCTGCATTCACAGATGCGCTGACATGCTGTTGCAATTGCGTTTGCAAACGCTCCCGAACCACCACAATGCGCTGTGCCTCATGTGGCGCAACTTCCGCCAGCAATGACATGATGCACTGAATGCGATTTTCCATATCACGGGCAAGCACTGCGCCTTCTTGCAAGCGAAAAGCCTGCAAATCCGCAATGGCATTTTGCACCAAATTTTCAATAAAAATCCATTCTTCCGTATGCAATTCTTCTTTTTCTTGCATCATCACATTGGGCATTCTACTCACCAAAAGAAACAAATCCGATTGTGATTCGCCCAATTCATTTGCCAAAGATTTAAATTCTTGATAGTATTGCACAAAAAGCGTGCGGTTAAACACCAAATTCTGCTCACGTTCCAGTTCTACATTTAAACTAAAATCAATTTTTCCTCTATCTAAAACCTGCGCCAATTTGCTGCGCAATACCATTTCTTTTTCTCGGTAAAAATTGGGTGTACGCAAGTGAATATCTGCGCCCTTGCTGTTAAGCGAGCGAATTTCTATGTTGATTTTTTTGTCCTGCCAAGTGCCATTTGCCTTGCCAAAACCAGTCATGGATAATATTGCCATTTAAAAAGTGTTTTTTTGTCTAGTTACCAAATAAAGTCCCAAGCAAATCGTTGCGCCACAAAGCAGTTTAAAGGTATTCATTTCATCTTTGCCCATCAATTGTGCATACAAAGCCGCAAAAAGAGGTTGGGTAAAAATAAACAATGCCGTAACCGAAGAGCCGACGTGCTTGACAGTGTAGTTGTTGGTGAAAAAAGTAAATAACGTTGCAGCAAAAACAACATAAGCCAAAGCAAACCAAGTCTGCAAGGAAAAATTCGCCCAGTCTATCAAGAGCAAATCTTTATAACCCAAAGGCAAAAGCATCAAAGTTGCCAAGCCAAAATAAACTTTTAATATTTGTAAAGAGGTATATTTTTGCGCCAAAGGGCGCACCAAAATAAGATACAAGCCATGCGTGGTGGTGCCAACAAACATGAGCACATCGCCACGCAAAGTGCCATACGTTTTTCCAGCAAATTTTGCCCCAAAAAGCACCAAAGCCAAAGCACCCAAAAATCCCAAAATAATGCCAATCCATTTGGAGGCTGGGAGTTTTTCCTTAAATACAAAATACGAAATCAAAACCACAAAAATGGGTCCAAAGGTGTAAATAATTGCGCCGTTGATAGGCGCAACCTCGCCAATACCCTGAATATAAGCCGCCATAGCCACGGCACTCACCAAAGCCACGGCAAAAAATCGCAAAAAATCTGTTTTTTTTACCGCTGGGCGATCTTCAAAAAACCCCAAAAACCAAACCACAAACCAGCAAACCGCCAAACGCAAAACCACCAAAGCATCGGGTGCTATGGCGTGTGGCGTAACCTCCTTGGCAATGGAAAAATTCAAGGCGTAGATTAAATTTACCACAACCATTGCAAAATAAGGCAGGTATTTTTGCATAAAAAAGTTTTAGCAAAGATATGAATTTTTTGAGAAAAACAAAAATATGGCTCAGGTTAAAAATCTATTTTATGAATTAGCAAGCCCTGTTTAAAATAATAAGCCTCATAAGTCACCAAGCGAAATTTATACACGACTTCTATGCGCACATCATCGGCATCTTGTTTTTGGCTAAGCACAAATTTTTGTTTTTCCATGCTTAAATCGCTAAGCGGAATAACCCGTTCTATCTCAAAACCTTCGCTGTACGCAAATTCTAGGGATAAATTATTTTCTTGCCATAACCATTTGGTTTCCCATCCTTTTGCTTTGGTTTTAAAATCCAATTGATGCAAAGCAAAAAAAAGCGGAACCGCTTGAAACAACATGAAAAATCCCGAAAAAATCATAGCAAAATAACCTATTTTTTTAAAAACTATTTCGCTCATACGCCGTAGCACCCAGCGCACAGACAAGGTGGACAAAACCGCCGACAAAGCAATAAGCAAACCAAAAATAATGCCTTCTTTGGATAACAAACCAAAAAAGCTATACAAAATAATTTTTATTAAATGGAGCAAAACCTCATTGGCAGCACGTGTAGCAACTATTTCCTCCTTGCTTAAACCATAACGCAGGTAAAATTTGTTAAACACCAGACCAACCGCACCCGTCAATCCCGATAAAAAACCAGTCAAAAACCCAATAATAAGCAACACAAAGCCACTGGATTTCTTAGTTTGGGTGATTTCTTTATCTTTTTTTAGCAAAAAAGGAATATTGCTTACCAAAAAAATACCTATAAAGACCTGTAAATAAACAGGATTTATAAATTTTAAAAGCCAAACACCCAACCATGCTGCGGGAATAGCGACAGGCACGAAACGTTTGACAATGTGCCAAGATATGTTTTTGCGAAAGGCAACAATTCTTGAAAAAGAACTGCCAAATGTGCCAATAGACAATGCTGCAGGCACTTCATACACGGGCAAAAACATGCCCAAAACAGGCATCAAGAGCAAACCTGCACCACCGCCACATATTGCGCTGAGCAAAAAAGCCAAAAAACTAAGAGCAAAAAGTATCAAATACACGTGTAAATTTTAATGCAAATGTAATACTTTTTAAGATTTATAGCCAGTATTATTTTTTACTACACCCTGAACGTTTCACGGACAAAGGGTTTTCCAAAGCGAGTTTTGTTGCATAAACTGTTTTGGTTTGCATTTGACAAGTCAAGGGGTCTCTGGCAGTGATGTAAGCATCACCGAGCGAAACAACCAAAACCGTAATTTCCGTATTGCTTTGCGCAATAATTTTAAAATGCTCCGAAACCTGCCAAGAAATAGGATTGTTTTGGAGATTTTCGGTGATTTTATAAGTCGCTTGCTGGCTTACCTGTGTGTCGCCATTAAAATTTAAAGAATACGTTTTAGGCTG
>CANHHI010000115.1 GCA_947460225.1 Flavobacteriales bacterium | reverse complement strand
CTATCTGAAAAAATATTAGACAATATAGATTCCATTATACTGGCTTGCACACATTATCCTGTGTTATCCAAAGAAATCCAGGCGTATTACCAAGGACGTGTGGAAGTAATTGACACGGCACATATTGTGGCGCAAGCTGTGGCGCAAGAACTCAAAAATCAGCATTTAATCAATCTAGGCAAAGACAAACCAAATTATACGTTTTATGTGTCTGATTTAACCAAACATTTCGCTGAAAACGTGGCTTTATTTTTTGGAAAAAACGTGCCTCTTTTGGAGACACGTTTAGCATAATTATCATGTAAATTTTTACTATTGTTGCTCTTCTTCTTCTTGAGCTTGTTCCTCCTCATCTTCATCATCTAAAATAGATGAACTCCCACCAACCTCGCTGGGTATATTAGAAGTTGGTTTTTGTGATGTATTCGTAGCAGGTGCAGGTGCATTTTTCTTGCGCTCAACCACACGCTCTGTGGCTTTGAGTTTCTCTTTTTCAAGTTTTTGGCTGATTTGCAAGGCTTGTTCCAAACTATTGCTAAATTCATTGCCTGTGAGTTTGGTATTTTCTAGCTTTTTCATGTCTTTCAAACCAGGAATTAAACCTGTAAACTTGTTAAACGACAAATCTAAAAAAATCAAAGATTGCATATCCACAATTTGTTCAGGCAAATCACCCATCAATTGATTATTAGAAACATTCAATTTAAGCAGTCCAGATAATTTTCCAATAGTCGCAGGCAAAGGACCCGATAAGTTATTGTGTGACAAATCCAATTCTTTTAACTTAGATAAATTTGAGATATTATAAGGCAATTCTCCTGATAATTCATTGTTATGCAAACGCAAAACACGCAAATTTTTCATCAAACCGATATTCACGCCTATCTCTCCTTTGATAAGATTGTTTGATAAATCTATATGCTCCAATTTCTTCAAGTTCCAAAATTCAATAGGCAAACTGGACAATTTATTATTTGCCAATTTAATTGTTCTGAGCTCGCTTAGATTTGCAATACTCGCTGGTATATCTCCATTTAAGTTATTACCTGGAATATCCAAACCTACCACCCGACCTGCATCTATAATAACGCCATTCCAAGTGATCACAGAACGGTTTAAGTTCCAACGTTTCAATGGCCATTTCTCAGCCTTTGTGGATTTATAAAAATCCACCAAAGCCAAACTATCCGCTTCGCTGACCACACGAGCAGGTGCAGCTAAAAGCGAAAAGCATAAACCCAATAAAACAAATAGTATTTTTTTCATGTTTGATTATATTTTTTACGACAAAGTTATGCAATTATACGGTTAAACCAAAAATTTCAACTGCATTTCTTGTGGTTATTTCAGAAACCTCCTGCAAATTCAAGCCATAAATGTCGCATAATTGTAAAGCTATGGCAGGAATATATGCAGATTCATTGCGTTTGCCTCTATGTGGCACAGGAGCCAAATACGGCGCATCTGTTTCCAGCACAATATGTGCAATGGGGATTTCTTGCAATATGGTTGCCAGAGTCGCATTTTTAAAGGTAACCACCCCACCGATGCCCAATTTAAAACCCATTTCAACAGCACGTTTGGCTTGGTTTAAATCTCCGCCAAAACAGTGCAAAACCCCTTTGAGTGCAGGGCTATGTTTTTCCAAAATTTTCAGTGCTTCATCATAAGCCTTACGGATATGCAAAGACACGGGCAAATGATATGCTTTTGCCCATGAAATCTGCGTTTCAAAAGCCTCCACTTGTTCTTTTTCAAAAGTTCTGTCGTGGAAAAAATCCAAGCCTATCTCCCCCACCGCACAAAATTTGTGTTTGGGTAATTCTTGGGCAAAAAAATCCAATTGCTTTTGATAATCTTCACCGACCGCACAAGGGTGCAAGCCCACCATAGGTAAAGCCTCTGGATATTTGGCACAAAAATCCATCATGGGCTGGTATTCCTGCATAGAAACACTGGGCTGCAGAAAATAGCGCAAGCCGTTCTGCAAAGCCCTTTGCACCGCTTGGTCTCGGTCTTCATCAAAAGCGGTATCATAAAAATGCGTGTGCGTGTCTATCCAAAGCATATTGTTGTTATTAAATGGGTGAATGATTTAGGTCTAGCTGTTGCTTGATAAGCAATTTTTCTCGTTCAATTTCTTGAATCAATTCTTCTTCTGTCGGCAAAAAAGGTAAGTATTTAGTACTAAACAGCTGTTTGTTTTCTGCCAATACAGAATATTTTGCAATGGTTTTATCTGTTTGAGAACAAAGTAAAATACCAATGGTCGGATTGTCAGAGGCTTGTTTTTTCAAATCATCGTACATTCTCACATACATATCCAGTTGCCCAACCGCCTGATGCGTTATTTTGTCGGTCTTTAAATCTATAATCACAAAGCACTTCAAAATATAGTTGTAAAATACCAAATCAATATAAAAGTCACTGGTTTCAGTGCGTATCAATTGTTGGCGTTCTACAAATGCAAAGCCCTTGCCCAACTCCAAAATAAATTTTTGCAAATTACTAATTAAAGCAGTTTCAAATTCCTGCTCTGTATATCCTGTATGCGTAGGTAGGTTCAAAAATTCCAAAACAGCAGGGTTTTTAATGAACTCAAAAGCATCTTTCTGAAAATCTTTTGTATTGTCTAGCATTTCTTGTTCTAGCACATCTTTTACCTGCGATGCAATTAAACGGTGATAGTATAAAGTAGAAATATTTCTATCCAAAGTGCGCACAGACCAAGCATTTGCTACTGTTTCTTTGAGGTAATAAACCTGCGCTTCTTTGTTATTGACCCGCATAATCAAACGGATATGCGACCAACTCAATTCTGCGCACAGTGTGTGCAGAAAGTGATCATCAGGAAAAGTAAGGTAAAATTGACGAATATCCCACAATGTTCTCTCAGAAAAACCTTTTCCAAACTCAGCAGTGAGTGCTGTGGACAAATTGTTAATGATCGCTTTGCCATACGCTGCACGCTGCTTGCCATTTTGTTCTTCTTCAACAATTTTTTTACCAATTTGCCAATACGCCTCCACCATAGCAACATTTAGGGCAGCATATACTTTCTGTCTTGCTTGGGCTAAAATTTGTTTGATGTCTTGAATATACTGCATTTTGATATTAATTTGTTGAAATTTCCTTGTCCTGTACTTGAATTTTTGCCATAATGCTTAAAAGTCATTGCGGATAAAATGCGTATGCGTGTCTATCCAAAGCATATTATTTGTATTTTTGCTGTAAATATAATTTTTTTTGAGCATGCTGACCAATAAAATTGAAGAAAGTGGCATTATCACCATAAACTTAGAAGACTATTATCCAAAAGCGGAAATCTGCATCATCAATATCAAAGATTTTTTATACCAAGGGCTCGTTTTGCAGGAGAAAAATTTTCGGGAGCAGGTGGCGCAAATAGACCCCACAAAATACCTGCAAAAACACGTGTGCATTAACAACACCATAGAAGCCATTGTGCCGATATGGGCGTACATGCTACTGCGTTTGCAGGTGGAAGATGTGGCAAAATCCGTGTGGGTAGGCAATCTAGACACTTTTTTGTTTGACTATTACCAAAAAGAAGCAGAAAAGATAGATTTTACCACCTACACACAAGCCCGTGTGATGCTCAAAGGTTGTGGCAAAAAACAAGTGCCCCCAACTGTTTACGCACTTTGGGCAAGCAAATTAAAGCCAGAGGTAAAAAGTTTATTCTTCGGCGAAGCCTGCGCCGCTGTACCTTTGTATAAAGCTAAATAATTATTTTTTTCTAAACAAAATAAACCCAATAGAAACCGCCAAATTTGCCAAATTAAAAAAGCAAAACCAAATATAATCCTGCGCTTTAACCCCCAAAGTGCTGTACATAAAAATGCTCGCCGTTGTCCAAGGAATTAAAGGACCCATCAGCGTGGCACTCTCCTCGGTAAAACGACTCAGCAACTGGGCAGGCATTTTTCGGGCATGGAAAATTGGCAAGAAAAATTGGGTGGTCATTAAAATACCCAAGTAAATTTCGCCCATCAGCAAAACGCTCAAAAATCCCGTCAGCAAAACAAGCAAAGACAAGCCTTTGGGTGATTTTATTTTTTTCACCAGCGGGCTAATAATTTGCTCCACCAAGCGATTTTGCCCCACCAGACCGCCAAAACACAAAGCAATGCAACACAAAACAAAAGTACCCGAGAATTTAGCCAGTCCACCCCGCAAAAGCAAATCGTCCGCAAGCGGAAAACCCGTGCTTTTGGTATAGCCGTGCATGAGTAATCTGGGGATTTCTGCAATACTGGTATTTTGTAAAAGCAAACTCACGCCAATGCCCACAACAACACTTAAAAACATGCTCACAACCGCATGCCAACGCATCACGTTGCCGAATATCAACACCCCAAAAGGCAATAAACTCCAAAGGGATAAACTAAAATGTGCCAGCAAAGCATTGGGCAAACTATGGTCTAAAACCTGCACAGCACCTTGGTAATTCAAACCCAAAAAAGCATAGAGCGCAAGGGCAATAAAAAACGCTGGAATAGCCGTATAACTCATGGCAAGCACGTGGGCTTGCACCGACACTTTCACATTGGCAGCAGCAAGGTTGGTGCTATCAGAAATGGGCGACATTTTATCACCCAAAAAAGCACCAGAAACAATCGCCCCAGCAGTCATGGCGTTGGGAATGCCCAAACTCTCGCCCATCACCAGCAAAACCAAGCCCACCGTGGAGGCAGTGCCCCAAGAAGTACCGGTAACCATGGAGCTCAAACTGCAAATCACAAAGGTAAGAGGCAGAAAATAGCTGGGATTTTGAAACGCAAAGCCATGATAAATCAAGTAGGGAATGCTCCCCGCCGACACCCACACCGCAATCAAAGGACCCAAGACCATAAATATCAAAAGCGCATCAAAAGCATCAAAAACACTTTGCTTCATGCGCTGGATTTGCGCCGAAATGCCATGCCCCTGCAAACGCCCAACGCCTATTTCCAAAGCCATACAAGACAACAAAATAATAGACAAATCCACTTGGTAAAACAAACCCATTTGTATCAAGCCAATAAGCACAAACAGATGCAGAAAAGGTTGTAGGCGTTGTAAAAAGTTCAACATCATCATATCAAAAGCATTTTAATTGCGTACAAATATACATAAAAATCACGCACACGGTCATAGACCGTTTTAGTCTGCTTCGCAGGCGTTGTAATCAAAATAATCCAGTAGGGTCTTGCCAAAATCAAGCAGGCAAACCCTGCACGTTTTCTGCTTCGCAGGCAAGGCACACGCAAAAATCCTAAAATACG
>CANHHI010000114.1 GCA_947460225.1 Flavobacteriales bacterium | reverse complement strand
TCTTTTCACAGAAAAAAGAACACGCAAAAATAAACCCCACCGAAAGGTGAGGTTTTATTTCTTGGAACGGTTTATAACCGTTCCTTATATTTTTTGCGTTTTATTGGTGGTCTTGCCATGGCACAACCTGTTTTATAAGTAATTCTGCAAGACTTTTTTGCGGGCACTTTGGCGCAAACGGCGTACGGCTTTTTCTTTGATTTGGCGCACACGCTCACGGGTTAGGTCAAATTTATAGCCTATTTCCTCCAAAGTCAAAGGATATACCCCACCCAAACCGTAGTAATAGCGCAAAATATCCGCCTCACGCTTGTTTAAAGTCGTCAAAGCACGCTCTACTTCTTTTGCCAAAGACTCACGCATCAACTCTTCATCGGGTTTGGGCATCAGCTCACTCTGCATCAAATCTAGCATGGAAGTAGAACTCTCTTCATCTGCTTTCAAAGGTGCGTCCATAGACAAGTGCTTGCCTGTGTTGCGTATGGCATCTTTAATTTCCTCCACGGGCAATTCCAAAACTTCGGCAATTTCCTCAGGTGTTGGTTCCCTGCGGAGTTCTTGTTCTAACTCAGCATATACTTTGTTGATACGATTGATAGAACCAATTTTATTCAAAGGCAAGCGCACAATACGAGATTGTTCAGCCAAAGCCTGCAAAATGGCTTGACGTATCCACCACACCGCATAAGAAATAAACTTAAAACCTCTGGTTTCATCAAAACGCTTGGCAGCTTTTATCAAACCCAAATTGCCCTCGTTGATTAAGTCTGGCAAAGTAAGCCCTTGGTTTTGGTATTGCTTGGACACCGACACCACAAAGCGCAGATTGGCACGTGTCAATCTGTCTAGCGCACGCTGGTCGCCCTCTTTGATGCGGCGTGCCAGCTCCACTTCTTCCTCTGGGGAAATCATGCCCTCACGAGCAATCTCCTGCAAATACTTGTCTAGCGATGCAGTTTCACGGTTGGTAATCTGTTTGGTTATTTTGAGTTGCCTCATAATTTTATTTTTTTACGTGCCTATTGTTTAATAATTGAAAAGTTGCTTGATGTCCAAATGCTCCACCTCGCCCAGTGCTTGTAAGGTTTTTTCGTCCAAGCGGTTTTTATCGCCCAAAACACCCAACACAAACGTATTTTTACTTACTTTTTGGGCAAAATATTTTTGGAAATCCGCAAGGCTAATATTTTGAATGTGTTCATAAATATCTTGCCTGATGTCGTGGTCAATGCCTTGGCGTTTCATCGTTTGGTAATAGGAAAAAATTTCTTCTTCCTGTTTGCGCTCAGCTTGAATGGTTTTTATCACTTTTTGTTTGGCACGCTCAAAATTGTCCACATCGTTTGGAATACCTTGTGTGAACAAATCCTGCATGGCTTGTGTGGCTTGCGCCAGTTTATCCGCTTGCGTGCCTACATAGCCAAAAATTTTAGCCATTTTTGTGGTATCACTTGGTTTTTCAAAACTCAAACGTGCTGTGTAAGCCAATGAACGAGCCTCTCTGATTTCACCAAAAACCCAACTGCCCACGTATTCATTAAACAATGAAACAAAAGCCGCATCTTTTAGGTTATTGTAATCCTTATCTTTGGCATGCCAAGTTAAAATCACCTGCACCATATCATAAGGCGCAACAAATACTTTTGGCTTGTTGTAACTTTGTTCTTGGTATTTTTTAGCCTCTGGCAAAGGTTTAACGCTAGGCTCTTTTTGCACTTGACTTGCCAAAAGGGCTTGCACTTTTTCTTTGCTACTGCCTTGATACACAATCGTATGCGGATAACTCACCAAATTGTGAATAATACCACAAAGCTCTTCGGGTTTTAAAGCTGCCAGTTCTGCATTGCTTAAATTATCTCTAAACGGCGAACTCATGCCATAATGCACCCAAGCCTGTAAAGCCTGCGCAATAGCATCTTTGTTTTCCAAATTGTTTTTGCGTGCTTTTAAAATATCTTTTACATATTCCTGCCAAGCCTCTTGGTTTACAGTCGCATTTTGCAAGAAATCCTCCAAAATTTGCACGCCTTTTTGGAAGTTTTCACTCAAACCAGACAGCGTAACTACAGAGTGGTGCTCACGGGCATAGAAATTCACATCTAAACCCAGTTTATACAATTCTTTTTTAAACTGTTCGGCACTGTATTTTTTGGTACCTAAGTAAGCGGCATAGCCAAAAGCCAAAGGTATGCGTTTGTCATGAGCTTTGGTTTGTTCAAATACATAATTCAAACGAAACAATTCCTTGCCTTGTGGGCTTTTGTCAGCTTGAAACACAAAGCGCACACCCTCTTTTAAAGTATCCGTATGCAAACGGGTTTTGAAATCTATAAATTCGGGGCTTAAATCACCCATGTTTGGTCGCTGCACAAAGTCTTTATACCACGCTGATTGTTGGTCTGTGTTTAAAGCAACGGGGGTAATTTTTGGTTTGTCTAAACGCAAAACCTCTTGTTCTCCTTTGCGTTTGTAAACCAAAACGTAATTATTGGCGTAATATTTTTGTGCAAATTTGACCAATTCTGCTTTGCTGACTTTTGCCATGCGCTCGGCAAAACCAATTTGCTCCTGCCAATTCAATTCATTGATAAAATGGCTGAAAAACAGCTCAACTCTACCCTCCGAATCTTCCCAGCCATTGCGTTTGGTTTGGCTTAGAAAGTTAATTTTATATTCTCTTGCGATGGCTGTAATCAACCAATCTTCAAATTCTCCTTTTTTGATTTTATCCAGCTGTGTCAAAAGCAAATCTTTCACCTCCTCCAAGGTTTGTCCTTCTTTGGGCGCGCCTTGCAAAAACTGAAAGGTATAATCCCGCAAAGGCATGGTAAAGCTATACGCCGACAAAGCCTTTTGCTTTTGCATCACGTTGAGCGAAAGCAAACCTGCGTTGCTACTCAAGATTCTGTCAATAATTTGCAAATAAATTTGCTCTTTACTGCCCATGCCCGGCAGTCTAAAACCCATCAAAACCGATTCGTCATCTTGGGCAAAAACCTCAGCGGTTTGCACACTTGCCAAAGGTTTTTCTACGGGCAAAACAGGTCTTTGCAATGCTTTGCTTGCCATGTTGCCAAAATATTTATCCACCAACTGAATGGTTTTGTCGTAGTCCAAGTCCCCCGACATAATCACCGCCATGTTGCTAGGCACGTAATATCTGTTAAAATAAGCGTGTATGGCTTGCATGGACGGATTTTTGAGGTGCTCGCCCTCTCCTATCGTGGTTTGTGTGCCATAAGGGTGAACAGGGCACAACAGTTTCAGTGCCGTAAAAAATTGATTGCGGTAAGAATTGTCTTGACTGCGGTTAAACTCTTCATACACAATTTCCAGTTCGGTGTGGAAAAATCGCAATACCAAGGCATTGAAACGTTCTCTTTCTAAATACAACCAATTTTCCAGCTGATTGCTGGGAATGATAGATTTATAAACCGTTTCATCGTAATAGGTGTGCGCATTCATGCGCTGCCCACCCAAAACAGCATTGGATTTATCAAACTCTCTGCCAATACCATATTTAGCCGCTTCTTGAGAAAGACTATCTATTTCTGCATAAATTTGTTTTTTTCTTTCTGGGTCTTGCTCTGCTTTATGTCTTTCAAAAGCATCAGAAATTTTCTCCAACATCGGCGATTCCTTAGACCAATCCAAAGTAGCTATGTTATTGGTGCCTTTAAAAAGCAAATGCTCTAAATAATGCGCCAATCCTGTGTTGTCTTTTGGGTCGTAAGCGGAACCTGTTCTCACGGCAACAAAAGTGCTTATTTTGGTTTGAATGGGGTTAGCACTCAAATACACCGTTAAGCCATTTTTGAGGGTATAAATGCGTAGAGCCGTTGGATCGCCCTCCACACTGGCGTAGGTGTATCCATTAGGGTCTTTCTTCATGTCTATTTTATAAGGCGTGGCAAGGAGCATCTGCGCCATGCAGAGCCCCACACACACCATTTTTTGAATATTCATAATGTAAAGTTAATAAAAAACTTTAACAATGTTAATTTTGTTCTTCTTTTTCTTGTTTTGGCAACAAAACCTTATGCGAAACTTTGAGTTTTTTGGTTTTTTGGTCTAAACCTGTTACTTTTACGTCGATAGTTTGCCCAACCGTTAAAACACCCTCCAAACTTTCCAAACGCTTGTTCGCCACCTCGGAAATATGCAAGAGTGCTTCTAGTCCTGGTAAAAGTTCCACAAACGCACCAAAAGACACGATAGAAACCACTTTGGCAGCGTACACCTCTCCCACTTCTGCTTTGGCAGGAAAAGCAATTCTGCGCACAGTTGCTTCTGCTTGTGTTACACCGTCTTTGTTTACACCACTGATATACACCAAGCCCAATTTTCTTTCTTTATCTTCTTCCAGCACAATGGTTGTACCTGTTTTGGCTTGTATTTCTTGAATGATTTTACCACCAGGTCCAATCACAGGTCCAATCATATCCGAAGGAATTTCAAGGAACACCATGCGTGGCACATTGGATTTAAAATCTTCATTGGGTTTGGCAAGGGTTTTAAGGATTTCCCCTAAAATATGCAAACGTCCTTGGCGTGCTTGTTCCAAAGCCTCTTTGAGCACTTGGGCAGACAACCCTTCTACTTTCATATCCATTTGGCAGGCGGTAATGCCTTTTTCCGTGCCCGTTACTTTAAAGTCCATGTCGCCCAAATGGTCTTCATCGCCCAAAATATCAGATAATATGGCATATTTGCCGTTTTCGTCCATAATTAAACCCATGGCAATACCCGACACAGGCGCTTTGATTTGCACCCCACCGTCCATTAGAGCCAGTGTGCCTGCGCAAACCGTCGCCATAGAAGATGAACCATTGGATTCCAAAACATCAGAAACCAAACGCACCGTATATGGAAAATCTGTTGGCAACACGTATTTCAATGCTCTTTGTGCCAAATTGCCATGCCCAATTTCACGTCTGCCCACCCCACGCAAAGGTTTGATTTCGCCCGTAGAAAACGGCGGGAAATTGTAGTGCAACATAAAGTTTTCGGTGTAGGCATAAACCGCACCGTCAATGCTTTGCGCATCTAACTTTGTGCCCAAAGTAAGCGAAGTCAAAGACTGGGTTTCTCCACGGGTAAACACCGCCGAACCATGACAAGCTGGCAGGTAATTTACCTCGCTCCATATTGGTCGGATTTGTTTGGTGTTTCTACCGTCCAGGCGCACATTTTCATCTAAAATCATGCGGCGCATGGCAAGTTTTTCTACATCGCCAAAATACCAAGACACCAAGATTTTTTTCTGTTCTTTTTCCTCTGCTGTCCAGTTTTGGG
>CANHHI010000113.1 GCA_947460225.1 Flavobacteriales bacterium | reverse complement strand
AAAAGTCCTGAAAAGGCAACGTTTTTGTAGCTATACGTTGAAACTAGTTACACAAATTTTTTAATAATCGTTATGATGATAAAAACAATTAAAATCGGAGCAAAGACTTCGCAAATTTTAGGAAAAAACCTTGTAAAGGTTAAGGGGGGAGGTGATGCTGGTGATATTCATTGCGCTAGACCATTAGTACGTGACTCGGGCTTAATTCATTGTCCTAGACCAGAATAAATCAAATAATTTTAATGTTTAAAAATCATTTAAAACAAAAAGATATGACGAAATTTAAATCAGTAAGCGCACAGACGCCGAAGTTAATGGGAAAAAACCTTACAAAGGTTAAGGGTGGAGGTGATGCATGGGATCATCATTGCGGCAGGATTATGAACGAAGCAACAGACCATAAAGACTGCTAATTTTTGAAGTATAAATGTTAAAACAACTAAATCAGAGACTATGAAACATTCAAAAATCAATGAGTTGGTAAGAAAAGTATATTTTATTACCAGCTCTCTTATGGGTATTATACTATTAGAAGCATTAGATTACAAAAGTGTCCATTATATTAGGGAGGAATTAGGTTATGTATCATGGATTTCAGCTGTTCCTTATTTTATTGGTGCTATTTTATTTATTGGTGTATCTTTAAAGTTTAAGTTATCTAAAATAAATGAAACGCTTGTTAGTTATTTAAAGCCAATCATACACAATAACCACTTAATCATTAAAGGAGTTGCGGTTGTATTGTTCGTTCTCTTAGTTAATATATTCTTTCTGTATTTGTATTCAGATTATATAGGCATTTCTTCTGCTTATAATAATTTTTCAGTGGCATGCAACACAATTATTAGAAAGTTACTTTATTCCATATCTACCTTGATTGTTTTTATTACTTTTCATAATAATATCAAAGATTGGATAAGCAACCTCTATTCTGTGCCTTTGTACGCATTTACATTAGTAATAACAAATTATTTTTCTGGAGATTATTACATAATTCCATTAAATTTTGTATTCTACTTGATTATTGGTTACACTATTGTTACGCAACGTACAGGTGTATCTTTATTATCTAGTTTGGCATATAACTTTTTATCTACGGCTCTTCTTTGTGCTTGTGGTCAATATGTATTTGGTGCTTTGGTAATAAATACACAGCAAGATTTAGGCTACATGCCAGCTTTTTTGTATAGTTTCCAAATTGTGGCAATGGGCTTGGTGGCGGCGTACTACGGCAGACAGGCGTATCTTTTGAGCATGAACAGAGCAGAACTTGTGGATAGAGGTTATATGATGGTTAGAGACCAGCACGGCTTGGAAACACCCATGTTGCGTGCTACTTACCAGTACAACATCATGCAAGCCATCAAACCTTGGATAGCACTCACAGAAGCGGGCAAAAAACGCAAACGTGGCATGGTTATCACACAAAAACTGCAAAAAGGTTGGGCTTTCCACGAGGTTTTTAACGCCCAAGGCGAGCCTTTAACGCATGGTTTTATAGATGCAAACATGGATTTGGAGCGTATGCCACAAGGTTATTTGCAAGATAATCGCCCAAAATTGGCTATTGCTTGGGAGTTGGATACCGAGGCTTTGTATTACTTGCGTGTGGAGTTTGAGGGTGAGACGCTTTATGGTGCTTTGCGCATGTTTTTCAATGCCGAGGAGCGTGCTAAACAGCCTCAAAACTTTATGCACAAGCTATCCAACAACTGGATACACCCCAATGAGGAGGAAATCTTAAGTTGTGTGCTTTATAAAGCAAATGGAGAAGAAGTTTTGGTGAAAGCTCTATATGGCAAATACCACGACAGTTAAAGTTTAACGAAATAGCTATTTATTATAAACCAAATGAACTGGGCAGACGGAAGTCTGCCCTTTTATTTTGCGGTCTTGCCATGGCAAGACCCTACGTTTTGCGTGTGCCTGCCCTGCACGTAGTGCAGATTAAAACGGACTATGTCCGGCAGAAAGCGCAATACTGTGCTTTTTCGTTGTGCACAATGGGCTCTGGGGAATTTTTGAAATCGTTTAATTTGGCGAGCACCAAAGCCTCAAATTCAGCCTGCCAGTTGGGATAGGTGGACAAATCTAAACTGATGGCACCTTGCTGTATGCGTTGCAAACTCAACAGGGCAGAGTCTATGTGCTGAAACTGGCTGGATTTGCCATATATCCAAGCGTAATACAAAAGCTGTATGGGGTAAGATTCTGCTTTGTCGAAAAGTTCCGCCATGCTTTTGCCAATTTTTATTTTACTGGCATCTAATTTGCCTGTTTTATAGTCTATAATGCGCAGGGTATCGCCACAAAGCTCCACCCTATCTACTTTTCCATTAAAGGTGTAATCATATAGGCGGTATTCCATTTTTTGTTCCAATCCCAAAATGACAAAGGGCTGCTCGGCTTTCAAACGTGCCAAATCATACTGCAAAACCTGCTCCACCAAATGCACGCTCACCGCCTGCAAAAGGTAATTGTAGCCTCGGTTTAAACTTTGCTCACTGACTTTATGGAATTTGGATAAGTTTGCCAAAATGGCTTTTTGCAGATAATCTTTTGCGCTGTGTTTTTCCAAATGCTTGGCAATAAACGCCGTGTCTTTGATCTTGAGCAAAGGGCTATAAATATCTTCCAAAACTTGGTGCATGGCTGTTCCCAAAGTGTTGCTGGCTAACTCAACATCTAGGGGTTCTTTGGGTTTATACTGCAAAACATAGCGGTAGTAAAAATCCAAAGGGCAATGCAGAAAAGCAATAAACGCCGAAGCACTCAATCCACGGGCGAGCGTCTGTTCAAATTGCGCCAACACTGCGGGCGTTTTGGCTATGGCAGTATTTTGCGATTTCTTAAGCAAAGGCAGTGCCAAACTGTATTGGCTTTGATGTACAGAAACTGCTGGGTTTATATTTTTCCATTCCTGTACAAGCTGCTGGGCAAAACGGCTCAATTCGGCACTGGACAAGCTGTCTTGGCTTTGGGTGTTGTGGCAAATGTATAAATTTTTTGCCCTGCCCAATAAACGGTAAAAATAATACGCATACAAAGCATCACGCTCCTTGTGGGTGGGCAAACCATAAAACCTGCGCACCTCTTGGGGAATATAAGAATTTTCTTTTCTTTTGGGCGGAAACACGCCTTCGGAAAAAGAAGTCAATATAATATGTTCAAAATTTAAGCCCCGACTCTCCAAAATACCCATCACTTGCAAGCCTTTATCGCCCGAAAAATCTGTTCGGTTTTCTTTGAGATGTGCCAAAACAAGGTGCGCAAAAACTTTTAAACCCACAAAAGACACCGCTGAGGCAGATTGCAAAATCATGCGCAAAAAGTCTTGGGCTTCCGTGGCAAAGGGCAGATTTTTGGCTTGCCACTGCTCCGAAATCAAAAGCAGCGCCTCTAAAACCTCCACAGGGGATTTTTTGTAAAAAAGCGTGCGAAAGGCTTGCGCACACAAACAATGCGCATCGTCTAAGAGCAAGTGCAGGGGCAAATAAGGCAATTCTTTCCATTGCATGGCAGTCGGCTGAAAACAAACACGCCAGTAGCTTTGCGCCAAAAACGCTTCCAGCTCTTCGTGGGAAAGGTATGGGAAATCTTGGTCTTGCGCATCGAGATTTTCCAAAATATCAAACAAAACCTTTAACGCCGCATACAAAGGGCTGTGCAAAGCGGAAAAGCCCACGGAAACATTGCAAGGCACATCGGGCAAAGTGTTCAGTATGGGCAAAAGCAAACTTTCATCGGCGAGCAAAAGTGCGGTGTCCGCTAGATTTGGGTTTGTTTGGTGAATGTCTTCCACCCATTCCCGCACGCACTGCGCTTGGGCAACTTCGCTGGTGGTCTGCACAATATGAATTTGCCGAGGCTCTCTGCGCATTTCTTGCAAAACCAAACTTTTGGTGAGTTTAGCCAGTCTTGGATTGGCTTGCCATTTGCGGAAAAACAAACCTGCCTCAAAGGGTTCGTTTTGGTAATATTCGTCTATTTCCCAAAAAACATGCACAGTTTTTTGCGCACTGAGTGCCAAAATCAACGCTTGCTCCACAGGGGAAAACGCATTAAAACCTAGAAAATAATAGGCTTCTGCGTTTGTAACTTGTGGACTTTGCCATTTTTCCAAAGCCCTCTGGGTGGCTCTGCCTGAATTTGCCCAGTTTTTTGCAGCCAGTGCTTGCCCAAAATGTTGATACACTTTTTCTAAATCTTTCCAAAAATTGACAAAATGCGTTTTTGCAGGGCTTTCCATGCGCCAGGCTTCCACACTTGCCCAGTTTTCCAAGTCTTGAAGGTTTTGCAAATCTTTAAAAAACTTGGCTTTATCGGCAATGTATAAATCTATTTCATTGAAATCGTGCAAAACGAGCTCGCCCGTATGCCAAAAACTATCCAAATTTTCAAAAACATTTGGGCAAACCGCTTGATAAGAGTGATAGAGCAAATCCATCATCTGCCAAGCATCTATTTGCGTGGTTAATTTTGTTTCTTTGGCTACCCAATCGTTTAGCGTGAAAATTTCTGGCGAGACAAAGGCTTTTTGTTTTTGTGTATAGATTTCTTGTAGCAATTTACGGCTCAAACGCTTGGAGGGCAAAATCACCTGTATAAGGCTCAAATCCTCGTGTGTGGCACACAAATGCGCACAAAATTGTCCGAAAAAATGTATCTGTTCCATTTAAGTAAAAAATAAAGAGCCAATGCGCAAAATATTTGCACCTTCTGCTAGGGCGATGTCGTAGTCTTGACTCATACCCATGCTGATATGCTTAAATGTTGTGTCGTTTTGAAAACAAGCCTGTTTAAGCGCATCAAAAGTATTTTTTAAAGTCTGAAATTCACGGCGCACCTGCGCTTTATCCGCAGTCAGCGAAGCCATGCCCATCACACCCGCCACAGAAACATGCTTTAAAGATGCAAAATAATCTGCGCTAAAATCTGCCACCTGCGCTGGGTCAAAACCCTGTTTGCTTTCTTCTTGGGCAATGTGAAATTGCAAAAGCACCGAAATACATAAGCCTTTTTTTTCCGCTTCTTTGTTGATATTTTCTAAAATAGAAAGCCTATCCACACTATGAATAAGCGATACTTTGCCGATTAAATCTTTGATTTTATTGCTTTGCAAATGCCCTATAAAATGCCAAGCAATATCAGCAGGCAGGGCTTGCTGTTTTTCCAGCAAACTAGGCAGGCGATTTTCCGCAAACGCACGCTGTCCCAGTGCATACAAAGTCTGCACATCTGCAAGAGCTTGATGCTTTGACACCACCACCAGCTCGGCTTTGCCCAATTTGGCACGCACAGCCTGCCAAGCATTTACATTAACGCCCATCTTTTT
>CANHHI010000112.1 GCA_947460225.1 Flavobacteriales bacterium | reverse complement strand
TGTCGGTGTCTTCTTTTGTATTTTCTTGCGAAAAAACCAAAGAAAACAAGAAAAATACCAAGCAAAAATATATTTTATTCATAGGGAATTGCGTCTAAACGAACTACAAAGTTACAAGAAAATTGGCGAAGAAAAAAAATATTTTTTATTTGCAAACCAGCGATTTTATCTTTACTTTTGCATTCAATTTAAACTCTTTCTAAATAAGAAACATGATAGCAATCACCGAAAAAGCCGCACAAAAAGCCCTAGCCTTGATGCAAGAAGAGGGAAAAGACAATTACTTTATCAAAGTAAGCGTGCAAAGTGGAGGGTGTTCTGGTTTGAACTATAAACTGAATTTTGAACAAAACACCGCTGAGGGTGACCAAATTTTTGAGACGCATGGGGTAAAAATAGCGGTGGAAAAATTGAGTTTTTTGTACTTGGTTGGCACCACACTGGACTTTGAAGGCGGGCTGAATGGCAAAGGTTTTGTGTTTGTTAATCCCAATGCGCAGAGAACCTGTGGTTGTGGGGAAAGTTTTTCGTTGTAAATGGTATAAAACAATATGTTTATAGATAATTTTTGGCAACTCACAGGCATTTTAATCTTGGCGGTTTTATCGCCTGGTCCCTCTTTTGTGGGTGTTACCCGCTATTTTTTGCGCTATGGCTTTCAGAAAACCCTCGCTTTCAATGCAGGCATTGCCTTTGGGGAAGGCATGTTGAGCGCAATTGTGCTTTTGGGCTTGTCTAGCTTTTTGCTGGATCATTTTTGGTTTAATGTGTGTTTTTATGCGCTCAGTGGATTTTATCTTTCTTACATTGGTTTTCAGATGATTAAGGCAGGTAAATTCAAAATGGAGGAAAAACCCATTTCTAAAAAAATAAAAGGCTTTTGGAGTGGCATGTCTATTGGCGCATCTAACCCCAAAAGCATGGTGTTTGATGCGGCTTTGTTTAGCAATTTTATCACCGCCGACACTTCACTCGTACAAAAGTTTAGCACTTGGATTTGGGTGATGTTTGTTACTTTTTCATGCTTTACATTCTTATGTTTGGCGTTTAGTACTTACCGAGATAAATTGCTCAACAAATTGATTTATGTAGAACGCATTTGTGGCACTGCTTTGCTATTTTTGGGCATTCAACTCTTGTACAAAACAATTCTATTATTCTAAATTATGGCATATACAGAAAAAGAACTCGCTGAAAATTTAGAAAACAGCGAATATAAATATGGTTTTACAACCAATATAGAAATGGACAAAGCCCCAAAAGGCTTGACAGAAGAAACCATTCGTTTGATTTCTGCTAAAAAAAAACGAACCCGAATGGCTTTTGGAATACCGCTTAAAGGCTTTTAAAATTTGGCAAAATATGCAAGAGCCTACTTGGGCGCATTTGCAATATGAAAAACCAGATTTTCAAGCCATTAGCTATTATGCTGCGCCCAAAAACCAAAAAAAATACAATTCTTGGGACGAAGTAGAGCCGGAAATGAAAGAAATGATGCGAAAGCTAGGTATTTCTATGGACGAACAGCAAAGGCTTACGGGCACAGCGCAGGTGGCGGTGGATTTTGTGATGGATTCTGTGTCGGTGGCGACCTCTTTTAAAGAAAAATTAAAAGAATTGGGCATTATTTTTTGCGCCATATCCGAAGCCATTCAAGAACACCCTGAATTGGTTAAAAAATACTTGGGCAGTGTGGTGCCTAGCACGGATAATTTTTATGCAGCTTTAAATTCGGCAGTTTTTACAGACGGTTCGTTTTGTTATATTCCTAAAGGGGTGCGTTGCCCGATGGAACTTTCCACGTATTTTCGCATCAACGAAGGCGGCACAGGGCAATTTGAACGCACGCTGGTCATCGCTGATGAAAATGCTTACGTAAGTTATTTAGAGGGCTGCACGGCACCTGTGCGTGATGAAAACCAATTGCATGCAGCGGTGGTTGAACTTATCGCCCTAGACCACGCAGAAATTAAGTATTCTACGGTGCAAAACTGGTATCCTGGTGATAAAAATGGCAAGGGCGGGGTGTATAATTTTGTAACCAAAAGAGGCATTTGCGAAAAAGCGGCAAAAATATCTTGGACACAAGTAGAAACAGGCTCTGCCATCACTTGGAAGTATCCATCTTGTATTTTGAAAGGCGACCACAGTGTGGGTGAATTTTACTCGGTAGCGGTTACCAATCACAGGCAACAAGCTGATACGGGTACAAAAATGATACATATTGGCAAGCATACCAAAAGTACGATTATTTCCAAAGGTATTTCGGCGGGATTTTCAAACAACACCTACCGTGGCTTGATAAAAATCGGGAAAAATGCAGATAAGGCGAGGAATTTTACGCAATGTGATTCGCTGTTGATGACGGATACTTCGGGTGCGCATACTTTTCCTTACATAGAATGCGAAAATAGTAGTGCGAAATTGGAACACGAAGCTACAACCAGTAAAATTGGGGAAGACCAGATTTTTTACTGTCTGCAAAGAGGTATAGACGAGGAAAAAGCCATTAGCTTGATTGTGAATGGTTATTGCAAGGAGGTTTTAAACCAATTGCCGATGGAATTTGCCGTGGAAGCACAAAAATTATTGGAAATTAGCCTAGAAGGCAGTGTGGGATAAAATGATGATTAAAAAATTATATTTAGGGTTCGTTTTGGCATGGGTGTTTACGGCTTGCCAAACAGATAAATTGGAACTTGTTTTTGCTGATAATACCTATCAATTTACAGGCGTTGCAGTATCGCAAGAAGGCAGGATTTTTGTGAATTACCCTTATTGGCAAGCGGAAAAAAAGTACGCTTTGGTAGAAGTTTTGCAAAGTGGCGAAGCCATTCCCTACCCTGACGCATCTTGGAACGACTGGCAATTTGGCATGGACACCAAAGAAAAATGGGTTTGCGTGCAAGCAGTTTATGTAGATGAAAAAAATATTTTGTGGGTGGTGGATCCTGCTGCGCCTTTTTTGGACAAAGTGGTGGATAAATCTTATAAACTCGTTGCCTTTGATTTGACAAAAAACCAAGTTTTGGAGGAATACCATTTACAAGGCATTGTGGCAGAAAATGGCTACATCAACGATGTGCGCATTGATTACCGCAAAAACTTAGCCTATTTGACCAATTCCAATACAGGTGGTATTGTGGTGATTAACCTCAAAGACACGAGCATGAGAGTCAATGGCAACGAACTGTTTTTTGCCAAAGGCGAAACACGGGAGTTTTTGAAAGGCACGAACTTTGTGCTTTCGGACACCAACTATCATTTTAAACCCAATAAAGGCGATATTTTGCGCAATGGCGAGAACAAAGCCGTTCGTGTGCAAAGTGACGGGATTACTTTGTCAGCAGACGGAAAAACTTTATTTTTCAAACCGCTTACAGACGATAAACTGTATAGTATTCATACAGACTTTTTGGGTTTGGAAGAATTTGAAACTTGCGATGAATTTAAAGTGAGTCAAGTCAAGGATTGGGGACATATTTCCACAAGCGATGGCATGGCAACTGATGCACAGGGCAATATTTACCTAGGCGATTTGGAAAACAATGCCATTGTGGTGTTTAATCCAGCTACCCAAATAAAAAAAGTACTGGTGCAAGACGAGCGTTTGCAATGGGCAGATAGTTTTGCCATACACGGTGATTATTTGTACGTGGCTTGTTCACAAATTCATCATTTACCTAGATTTAATCAAGGTAAAAGCACAAGAACAACGCCTTATCAATTGTTTAAAATCAAATTAAAATCTTAATACAAGATGCTAAAAATAGAAAATCTACACGCCAATATTCAAGAAAAGCCTATTTTAAAAGGCTTAAACTTAACTGTAAAAGCTGGGGAAATTCATGCCATCATGGGACCCAATGGCGCAGGAAAAAGTACGCTTGCCTCTGTTTTGGCGGGCAAAGAAAGTTACGAAGTTACTGAGGGCAGCATTGATTTCAAGGGTAAAAACTTGTTAGAACTGGAAATTGAGGAGCGTGCCCGAGAAGGGGTGTTTTTGGCTTTTCAGTATCCCATTGAAATTCCGGGGGTTTCTAATGTAAACTTTTTGCGCACGGCTTTAAATGCAAAGCGTGTACATGAAGGTTTAGAACCCATGAACGCCAAAGATTTTATGGCTTTGGTGCGTGAAAAAGCCAAAATGGTGCAATTGGATACCGCCTTTTTGTCTCGTTCTTTGAACGAGGGTTTTTCGGGTGGCGAAAAAAAGAAAAATGAAATTTTTCAAATGGCGGTGCTCAATCCAAGCCTTTGTATTTTAGATGAAACGGACTCTGGGCTAGATATTGACGCTTTGCGTGTGGTGGCTGCTGGGGTGAATCAACTCCGAAACAAAGACAATGCTTTTGTGGTGATTACGCACTACCAAAGGCTTTTGGATTATATCGTGCCCGATTTTGTACACGTGTTGCAAGATGGGAAAATTGTCAAAACAGGTGATAAAAACTTGGCTTTGGAATTGGAAGAAAAAGGATACGATTGGTTAAAAGCATAAAACATGGATATGCAACATTTAGAAGATAGCTTTTTAAAAAATATCATACAAAGTCCATTGCCACAAGGTTTATCCGCCGAAAGGCAAAATGCCTTGCTTGCTTTGGAAAATTTGAAAATTCCCAGTACGAAAGAAGAATACTGGAAATATACGCATTTAAAAACCTTGCAAAATACGCTTTTGCAAACGCCTCAAACCTTTGCAGTGCAAGCCCAAAAGGTGCTGAAAAATGCAGTTTTTTTTGGCTTTGTCAATGGTTTATGCCAAGAATGGCCAAGCGATTTGCCCGAAGGTTTGGTTTTGCACAATATTTTAGAGCAGGAAGTAGCGGATTTGAATTATGCGCATTTTTTTGATGCTTTAAACTCGGCTTATTTAAGTGCTGGGGTAAAAATTTGCGCCAGCAAAGCCATCAAAACGCCTATTTTACTACACCATACACAAGCAGGTTCTGCGCATTTGGCAAGTCCACGCTTTGAGATTGTGGTAGAAAAAAATGCAAGCCTAGAAATTTTAATGCACTTTGAAAGTTTGGCAGATGCCAAAGAAAATTTGAGCAATGTGCTTAGCTTTGTGGAGCTTGGGGAAAATGCCCGATTAAAACTCACTATTTTACAAGAAGAAACTGGTTTTCACATTCACAGTTTGAACGCCAAACAGGCTAAAAATAGCCATTTACAAATCAATGTAATGAGTTTGGACGGGCAAATTGTGCGCAACAATTTAAACATAGCCGTGCAAGGCGAAAACTGCGAAACGCATCAATATGGCTTGTTTGTGGGTAAAAACAAAAATTTGGTGGACAACCACTCCGCCCTCTCCCACCTGGTGCCAAATTGCTACTCCAATCAACTATTTAAAGGTAT
>CANHHI010000111.1 GCA_947460225.1 Flavobacteriales bacterium | reverse complement strand
CAAATAGGTTGTACTGGAACCATTGGCGATTATTTGTATCCAGCCGCAAGTTTTGTAACAGGCGTAACAGGAACAACAACATGGGCATATACACCTACTGGTGGTACTTCTACTGGTTTCACACCTGCTACACATAACTTTGGTGCTGGGCAGTATGATATACAAGCCATTAGCACTTTGCAAGGTACAACCTGCACCAACACACAAACCGCCCAACTTACCGTACACCCCAAACCTACGGCAAGTTTTACCATACACCCTACTCCATCCCCAGCTGATGCTTCTAATGCTATTTGCCAGACTTGTCCAATTATTTATGTAGGTATCCCTTGGACGGCTAATGGAACAACTTCTATTGCTGGTGTTGGTGCTACAATTGCCAGTTATAATTGGTCAGTGGGGGGTACTAATGCTTCAATCACAAACCCTATAACATATTATACCTTTAATAGCGCAGGAGCAAGCGGTATGAAAGTAGAACCTATAAAACTAGAAATAACCAATAATTTTGGTTGTAGCCATGATTTTACAGAAAATATACTGGTTTTGGAGAACTTGGTTACAGCAAATTTTATTGCCAATATCACAGCGACCAACAATACAAATACACAAGTGTTGTCAGGTTGCCACGACAATACCCCAAGCGTGAATGGCTTTGTAGTGCAGTTTACCGATAACTCAAGCAACGCTACACAATACAGCTGGGATTTTGGCGATGGCAGTAGTAGCACACTACAAGCTCCTCAACATGTTTTTACCAACAACACAACAACTGACAAAAACTATACCGTAAAACTAACAGCACGCAATGGATTAGATAGTAAAGACAGAACAATGACAATTACTGTCTTCGCCCAACCTGTTACAGGATTTACCGTTACAAATACAGTCTTGCGTTTAACGGACGGCAATCCAAGTGCTTCTATGGTTATTTTGCAGAACACTGCAAGCACAGAACCTAATGTTAATTGGAACTTTGGCGATGGAAATACATCTACCAGCAATGCCAGCAGAATAACGCACCCTTATACTGTACGCAGTTTTGATGCCAGCTTGCCTAGATATAGATATACCATCACGCAGACGGTTACTTCTGTGAATAATTGCGTGGCTAGTTTTAGCAACAATAATATTTGGGTGAAAGATTATGAGCCTACGGCTGATTTTAAAATCTTGGTCAATAGCATAGAAAAAACAGAAGTGTGCAACGGTGGCGAAGTAGAATTTACAAACGATTTGTTTAAACATACTGAAAGATATGCTTGGGATTTTGGCAGACCAGGTGAAGCTGAAGCGAGTTATCAATATAACCCCACAACAAACATTCGCACTACATATAGCTTTGCTTCTTTGGCAGCAGATAGAACCATCAACATTAAAGCCACCGCCATACGCCTCAACGCAGACGAAACACCTGCTGAGAGAACATCTGAAATAACTAAAACATTAGTGGTTTCCCCACAGCCCGTTACTTTTTTCAGTTTGGATTACAGAACGGTTTATTTGGCAAATAACCCTGCCCAAAGCGAAAAAGCGAAAATTACGCTTGCCAATGTTGGTGGCGTAAATACACTAGAAATCAATTGGGGAGATGGGAATACGGATTCCTACAACTCACCTACATTGTTAAAGTACGAGCATGTATATGCACCTATCGCTGCACCTTTGGGCGGACATGAAACTGAGCATCTCTACAACATTGAAGTAAAAATGATTAGCACGAAAGGTTGCACAGATAGTTTTACCCAAGAAGTAACTGTGATTAACCCTTCTAATTTCCCAATTGCGAAAATTCGCTACCCAAGCAATTTTGAGACCTGTGCGCCAAGTACACTTGTGTTTAACAATGATTCTGAATTTTATTCTAGATCTTTTTGGGAATTAACCCTTTTGGAAAACTTGGACGGTAGTCCTATTACCAAGCCTGTGCGTTTAACCTCTGATGAAAAAGACTTTATAACTGCCTTACAAGTAGGCGGTAAATACCGAATAAAGCTCACTGCATACAACAGGGTAAATGAAGAACACAGTGTCAGCGATGATTTAGAAATATACCCAAACACCGTGGCGAGTTTTATACTGCGAGATACGAATCCAAAAGTGGCAATGCCTACTGAATTTATTAACTTGTCTCGCAATGCCACAGAAGAGTTGGGTGGCGAATTTGAATGGGATTTTGGCGATGGCAAAACTGCCAAAACAGACGCCAAAAATAGAAATGCTTTCCATCGGTATGCCAAACCAGGCATTTATACTGTGCGCCTGATTGCCAAAAATAAATACAATTGCATTTACGCCATGGAAGATGAGATACGTGTAGGCGTTGCTTCTGCTTCTGTGGACAAAGTATTTGCTTATCCAAACGTATTTAGACCCACTCAACCAGAGGGCACTATAAGCATTGGCGAAGGGCAATCTAAGGAAAATACGGTTTTCTTGCCTATCAATACGCTTATTCCAGACGAAATTCGCAGCTACAAAATGAGCATTTACGACAAAAAAGGTGAATTGATTTTTGTGAGCAATAACGTAGATGAAGGCTGGGACGGCACATACAGAGGTAAATTGCTTTCTCAAGACGTGTATATTTGGCAAGTGGAAGCCGTATTGGTGAATAATGCAAAAATAAATCAAGCGGGAGACGTGCTCTTGTTGCGTTAATTTTTTTACATTTGCCAAATGCTTTGGTCTTTTTTGACAGACAACTTTACTTGGTTTGTGGTGTCGCTTTGCCTTGTTTTTTTAAGTGCAAGCACAGCTAGCGTTGGCGTGTGGGCAGTTTTGCAAAAGCGAGCCCTCATTAGTGAAGTGATTGCACACGCCGTGCTACCTGGTGTGGTTTTGGCTTTTTTGATTGGCGAGGCAAAGAATCCCGCTTACTTACTCTTGGGCGGATTTATTACGGGCAGTTTTGCGGTGTATTTATCCGATTTGCTCATACGAAAAACAAAATTAAAAATAGATACCGCCTTGGGCAGTGTGCTGGCTTGGCTTTTTGGCGTGGGCGTGCTTTTGCTTAGTTATAGCCAAAATTTGCAACACCTTGACAAAAGTGGATTGGAACGGTTTTTGTGGGGCAAAGCCGCTAGTTTACAAAGTTTTGACTTATACACTCTTTTGGGTTTGAGTATTTTGCTGAGCCTTTTGCAACTTGTGCTGTACATGCCTTTTCAAATTTTGATTTTGGATAAGGATTATGCCAAAACCCGAGGATTAAAAGTAAAAGCCTTGCAAATGCTACTATCTGCTATGAGTGTGCTCTGTGTGGTGCTTGGTTTGCAAGCGGTTGGCGTGGTTTTGATGGCTGCTTTTATGATTACCCCAGCTGTGGTGGCACAAAAATTGTGGCAAAAATTGTGGCAAATTCAGTGGTTTTCCATTTTTTTGTCCAGTGCTTCTGCACTTTGTGGCACGGCTTTTTCCGCCATATTTCCAGACGTGCCCACGGGCGCAAGCATTGTGCTGGTGATGAGCATATTGGGTTTGCTGTTTTTTATATTTATGCCCCAAAGGGGTTATTTGGCACAGGTGCTTAAAAATAAAGCCCACCGCAGAAAAACCATGCAAGAAAACACCTTGAAAGTATTGTACCAACTCGGTGAAGAAAAGGACAATTTTCTCCTACCTCAAAGCATAGATAAAATTATTGAAAAAAGATTTTATCCCGCAAAAACCCTTTATAAAACCTTAAAAATATTGGAACACCAGCATTTTATTCTACGCACCAATGACAATATTTGGCTCACGGACTTGGGTTTAGATGAAAGCAAACGCATTGTGAAAGCCCATAGGCTTTGGGAGCAGTATTTGTATGAAAAATTGCAATTTAGAAACGACCACGTGCATGGCATGGCAGAACAAGTAGAGCACTTGCTCACACCCAAATTGCTCTCTGAAATTGACAAAGAACTAAAAAATCCAGATACAGACCCACACAACGAACCCATACCTAAGCTATGATGACTTTTTTTTGGATTGCGCTAGGTGCTTTTTTGGTGGCTAGCAGTGCAGGCACCTTGGGTGTGTTTTTGCTCCTCAGGCGCATGAGTTGGTTTGCCGATGCGCTCTCGCATGCCGTGCTCCCTGGGCTTGTGTTGGGATTTTTGATTGCCCAAGATAGGCAAAGCCCCTTGCTTTTTGTGGGGGCTTTGTGCATGGCGTTGCTGAGTAGTTTTTTGGTGCAATTTCTGCATAAAAAAATGCAACTCCACATAGACGCAAGCATTGGTTTGGTTTATACTTTTTTGTTTGCTTTGGGTATTTTGGGGGTTTCGCTATTTGGGCAAGGTTCAGATTTGGACACCGACTGCGTGCTTTTTGGCGATATTTTATACTTGGGACTCCCCCCCTACTTTCATAGCTTGGGCATGAATATTCCCGTGCAGATTTTGCCTGTTTTGTTGAATGCGCTTTTGGTGGTGGCTTTCGTGCTTTGTTTTTACCACACCCTTGCCCTGATTTGTTTCCACGATGAATATGCCCACGCCAAGGGTATCAAAGTAAATGTTTGGCACTTTCTGCTCATGGGCATGGTGGCACTGACCAGCGTGGTGGCTTTTGAACAAGTGGGTGCGGTTTTGAGCATAGGCTTTTTTATTTTATTGCCCGCCAAGGCTTTTTTATTGAGTAAAAGGCTCAAAACCATGCTTTTATGGGTGATTGTTTGGGCGGTTTTGGACTCGCTTTTGGGCACAGCACTGGCATTTTATTTTAATGTTTCGGTGAGTGCAGCGGTGAGTGCCGTGTCTGGCACAACTTTAATGCTTTTGTTTTGTGGCATGCAATGGCGTAAATTTTTTGTAGATTTTAAAAATACATAAGCCATTGAACATTTTAACGAACATTGGAAAAAACACAAGTAAAATGTGAAGTGCATGAGCAAAAATAAAAAAATAGCAGTTAAGGGAACGGAAATAACAATAGTAAATGATGGCAAAAATGATTTTATATCACTTACGGATATGCTCAAAGCCAAAGATGGAGAGTTTTTTATCTCTGATTGGCTCAGAAACAGAAATACAGTTGAATTTTTAGGTGTTTGGGAGTCTGTTTATAATCCAGATTTTAATTATGGCGAATTTGCCATAATTAAAAGTCAAGCTGGTTTAAATAGTTACAAAATCAGTGTAAAAGAATGGGTAAACAAAACCAATGCTATTGGTATTAAAGCCACTACTGGTAGATATGGTGGTACTTATGCCATCAAGGTATTGCACAAAGCGATAGACTTTTGCACCTCAATAAATTAGCCATTACCCAAATGAAATCTTTATTGCAACACAAGCCGTACAAAGCTATACAACAATAAACACATCAAACTATAAGCCATGACACAGCCAAATACGAAAAAACAACCCGAACTCAATATTCGCAATAAAAAAGCGGGCTTTGAATATGAATTTTTAGACCACTACACCGCTGGCATTGT
>CANHHI010000110.1 GCA_947460225.1 Flavobacteriales bacterium | reverse complement strand
AGAAATGCGAGGCGTCATCACGGGAATGGTGAAAATATAACGCCTTAAACCCCTAATTTTGGCGTATTGCAAAAGCATTTCTTTGTAAGTGAGTACATCGGGTCCGCCTATATCATAAGACTGGTTATAAGTTTCTGCTTTGGCAATAACGCCCGTTAAACATTGCAAAACATTGCGAATGGCAATGGGTTGACACTTAGTATTGAGCCATTTTGGGGTAATCATCAGGGGGAGTTTTTCCACCAAGTCTCGGATAATTTCAAAAGACGCACTGCCTGAACCCACAATAATACCAGCGTTTAGCGTGGTGAGCGCAAAACTGCCTTGGGATAAAATACTTTCCACCTGCTTGCGAGACGACAAATGCTTAGACAAATGCGCAGCACTGCTGATGCCACTCAAAAAAATCACTTGTTGCACCTTGGTTTGGCGCATGGCTTGCGTAAAATTTTGCGCACACAAGGCTTCCTGGCTTTGAAAATCGTCCCTATCCGAAGACATGGAATGCAACAGATAATACGCAACGTCTATATCTGCTGGAATAGCTTGCAAAGTTTCGCTTTTTAAAAAATCTACTTCTAGGAGCGAAATGTTATCTTGTAATAAACGTTTGTCAAAGCGTTTTTTATCCCGCACAGCGCAAAGCACTTCATGCCCTTGCGCACACAAAATCGGCAACAGCCTTTTGCCAATGTATCCCGTTACGCCAGTCAGCAATATTTTCATGGATTAAAGTTACCAAATATTTTGACTAAGGCTTGGGTTCGGTAAGCAAATATTTTCTGCAATTGTTTTCTGATGAATAGCGCATTTGCCAAAGCCCCAAAAAGCCCCAAAGGCGGTTGGTAGCTGATGGTATCGGTCATCAAAACGCCACCTGGTATTTCTTCTAATTTGTGCTGATGATGCCAAAGTGCATAAGGACCAATGCGCTGTTCATCTACAAAATAGCTTTGCTCCACCACGTGGGTAATTTCCGTAACCCAAGTCAAAGGAATACCCAGCAAGGGCTTGACGATGTAGCTGATAATCATACCTGCATACATTTTATCCGAAGCTATTTGGCTGGTGATGTCAAAACCCATTTCTGGGGGCGTAATGTGTTTGAGGTTTGCAGGATTGGACACAAAAAGCCATAATTCTTGTTTAGACACAGGTATTTTTTGGGTTTGTGTGAATTGATAAAAAGGCATAGTATTTTTTTATATCAAGATCCAAAACCAATCACCTCAACCACATAACCCCCGTGTTTTCTGATGTTTAACACACTGCCGTCTGCAAACAACAGATATTGCCCTTTAATGCCCATGAGTTCGCCTTGGTAATTGGGTGTGTTGTCTAAATTGACACTTTTTATTTTTTCGGGGTATTGCAAAACGGGATAATCTATCCGCAACACCTCAAAATTTGGCACAAGGTACTCCTGCAAATCCAGAGGCAAACACGCAGGCAAAGTTTTTGCGGTTTCCAGTAAATTTTCTTTGCTGGGCGTGTTTTTCAGCATTTTCTGCCAAGCCGTTTTGTCGGGAAAATGGGCTTTGAGCGCAACTTCCACACAACCCGCCAAATAGCGGTTGGGCACTTGGCAAATTGCCATTGCCTCACTTGCTCCTTGATCTATCCAACGGGTATGGGTGTTGTTTGCACGGGTAATACCCACCTTGATATGGCTAGAATTTGCCAAATACACAATATGCGGTTGGTTATGGTATTGCTCTTCCCAAGCCACATCTCTGCCTAAACCCAAATGCGCCTGACAAAGCTCCGGGCGTATCACACAAGGGCTACACGCAGGGTCGTTTACAAAACAAGGATAGCAATAACCTTGGTTAAAACTTTTGTTTATTTTTTTTGCACAAGCCAAACAAAACATGTCCCCCGAAAATTTGATTTCTAGGCTTTTGCCAATCCAGTCTTTGAGTGCATGCGCCTGTTTTTGCACATCAAAAAGCGTATAATCCACAGGCGACTGCAAAGCACTCGCCATTTTTTCTAGTAAAAATTTTGCCATAAAAATTAGTTAAATACAATACCTATGCGCAAAGCCACACTGCGACTCAGCATGTCGGGGCGCAGAAATTCTTGCTCATCAGCTAGGTAATAATTATCATTTTTTTTCATGCTGTTGAAAAATCCAGCGTAATAACCCAGCCCAAAATTTAGATACCATTTAGATACCAAATTAAATTCAGCACCAAAATAGATAAAACCCGACAAATCATAGAGAAAAACATCATTTTTGGTATTTAACCCTGGTAAAATCACCTGTTGATTGGGATTGCTATTAGACACCACCTTGTCATCGCTTTTGGAAGATACCCGAAACCCATGATTGAGTCCAATTTCACCAAAAATTGCCCAAACGCCCATATCTTTTGTGCGCAATTTCACACCCATAGGCACATCTATGCCGTGAATGCCAATATTGCGGGTTTTGAGTGTATAAAAACTACTGGGCGTTTTATCTGGATAAACTTGGATTTGGTTGTTATCCACCACGTACTGCGTGTTGGCTAGGTATTGCAGGTTTGCGCCCGTGTAACGGTAAGAAATCCCTGTGAATACATACACAAAAGACACCAGTTTATATTCGCCTTGCAAACCCATTGGCGCAGAAAAATTCACGCCTTTATGTTTGATTAAATCTTTGTTGCGAGAGGAAAACCAGTGAAAACTCGGTGCAGCATAAGCCCCTAAACGCCATTTGTGTTGGTCTGCATCGCTTTGTTGGGCAAAAGAACTTGCGCCAAACAAAAAAAACAAAGAAATACTGATTTTTTTAAAAAAATTCGCCATGTTTTTAGTATTTTTGGAATCAATTTCCAAAGATAGCAAAATACATGGGAAAAAACCGCTTGATGACACAGAAAAAAAAATATGGTTTTTATTTTTTACTTGCCCTGACGAGTTGGGCTTGTACGCAAACAGACCCTTGGCAGAAAGTAGATTTGCCAAAGCAATTAAGCCCTGTGAAAATAGAAAGGCTAGACACCGCTGTTTTTTTTAAAGAACCTTTGGCGGAGAAAAATAAAAGACTACAAGAAAAATTTGGGGCAGTGTATGAAAATTATTTTGTTTATATGATGGGCATTTCTTGCCAAGATGAATACGCTGAAAAAGCATTGGAATATTTGACGGAAGATAATTTACAAGTGGAAATTTATCAAGAAACACAAAAAGTTTTTCCAAATCTTGATGTGCTTGCCAAAAATTTATCCGCTGCATTTTTTTATTTAAAATATTATTTTCCAAATGATACCCTACCAGCGGTTTACGTGGTGCACGATGGCATGAAATACAATCCCTTGGTGGACGCTAAAAATATTTACATTTCCCTTGGATTTTACTTGGGCAAAGACAATGAACTCGTGCAAAAATTGGCTTATCCAGATTATTTTAAAGTGCGCATGGAAAAAGATTACTTGCTATCAGATGCTTTGCTTTTGTATTTGACTGCCAAGTATTATCCAGACAATGAAGACAAAGACATGAATTTCTTGCAAACGGTTGTCAATGCAGGAAAAACACTTTATCTATTAGATTTGCTTTTGCCTTACACGGCTGATTATCTAAAAATTAAATACACCCAAAGCCAATATCAATGGGCAAAAGCGCATGAAAAAGATACTTGGCAATACATTTTACAAAATGGGATATTATACAGCAATGAAACCTGGCGCATCAATCAATGGGTGGTTACTGCGCCTTTTACTGCTGAATATTCTAATGAAAGTCCCGATAGATTGGGCGAATATTTGGGCTGGCAGATGGTGCGCCATTTTGTGCGCCAAAACCATGCAATAAGCCCACAAGAAGTATTGCAGACAGACGCTATACAAATTTTAAAATATTATAAAAATTAAACATGGCAGATACAAAAAATCAAAGCTCGGATATATTGATACACGTGGATTTAGACGCACAACATGTGCCAGAAAATATCCACTGGAAAGCCACACAAAATGCCCAAGAAGCGATTGCTAAGGGCTTTTTTTTGTCTTTATGGGACAAGCAAGAAAAAAATACTTTGTCTTTGAATTTATGGACAAAAGACATGAACCAAGACGAAATGAAACATTTTTTCTATCAAAGTTTGGTGTCTATGGTAGAGAGTTTTGAGCGTGCCGTGCCCACAGAAACGGAGGTTATTCGGGATTTATATGCAACTTGCAATTATTTGGCGGAAAAACTCGGCGTTTTGAGTGCGACAGAAATTGAAGAAATGATACAAAAAGCCAAAGGGCAAAGCCAATTGGGTGCACAAGACGTGCGTTTAAAAGACTTGATTTGATGCAAAAAGCACGTGTTTTACAATCCACAGGTATATGGTATAAACTCCAAGATAGCCTAAGTGGCGAAATATTGTCCGCAAGAGCAAGGGGCAAACTCAAATTGGCGGGTTATGAAACGACCAATCCCTTGGCAGTAGGAGACTGGGTGATGTATGAAAAAGACAAAAGGGACGAATATAACATTGTGAAAATCTTGCCCCGTGAGAATTGCATCATCAGAAAATCGGTGAATTTAAGCCATCGCTCGCATATTTTAGCCAGCAATATAGACCAAGTTTTGCTCCTGGTTACGTTAAAAGAACCCGAAACTTCGCTGGCTTTTATAGATAGGTGTTTGGTGGCGGCAGAGTCTTACCGCATCAAAACGGTTCTGGTTTTTAATAAATGGGATCTTTACACAGCGGAAGACATGCGAAAAGCGGAGCATTTACAAGCGATGTACGCAAAGCTAGGTTATGCTTCTTTTGCTTTGTCTTTGAAAACGCTCTTGGGTGTGGACACTTTGGAAAGCTACTTAAAAGAAGGCGTTTCCATGCTTTTGGGGCACTCTGGCGTGGGCAAAAGCAGTACGCTCAATGCGATTTCTCCTGAACTGCGCCGAAAAGTGGCGGAAAATTCGCTGGCTTACCACAAACAGGGCAAACACACCACCACCCAAGCGGAAATGCTCTCACTGCCACAGGGCGGATTTTTGATAGACACGCCGGGGATTCGTGGTTTTGGCTTGGTGGATTTGACCACCCAAGAGTTGGGCACTTGTTTCCCTGAATTTGATGCCGTACAAGACACCTGCCATTTTGACAATTGTACGCATATTGCCGAGAAAAATTGCGCCATACAGCGTGCCTTTGCACGTGGGGAAATTGCACAAAGTCGCATGCAAAATTACATACATTTTTTTGAGGAAATTGCACAAATGCAACAAACCTATCGGCATGGGCATCGTCCGCAGGCACGCACATAGTGCGCTTTAGTCTGCAGGCTGTGCCTGTGCTCACAAGATGCTTTTCGCTTGGGCTGAAAACATTCGTTTCAAGCCTTATCAAGGCTTGAAACGTGCAAAACGTAAAGCATCTATTGGATCATAATGTACATGCCATAATTTTTGAAAAATCTGACTATAAAAAATTAAGTGCCAATTATTTTCATTT
>CANHHI010000109.1 GCA_947460225.1 Flavobacteriales bacterium | reverse complement strand
TTTCAAAAAATTCTTGCAAAAAATAACTTTTGCCCACGCCAAATTTTCCATAAAATAGCAAACGACTGTTTTTATCTAGCTTGGCTTTAAAATTTGTAAAAAATAAATCTTGGATAGTAAATTTTACCTCTTTTGGTTTTTCTGATGTTGTAATGCTCATGGTCATACATTGATTTCTTTAATCATCTACAAGCAAAAACCGTGCCAAAGCGAAAAACCTGACAAAAATATTTTTCGTGTCAGGTTTCGTCAGGTTTAAATACGAAAAATTACACAACAGGACACACAAAAAACGCCCCTAAACAGGAGCGTTTTATTTTCTGGTGGTGATAGTTGGAATCGAACCAACGACACAAGGATTTTCAGTCCTTTGCTCTACCAACTGAGCTATATCACCGTGTATATTTTCTAATTCAGGTTGTTTTTGGTGGTGATAGTTGGAATCGAACCAACGACACAAGGATTTTCAGTCCTTTGCTCTACCAACTGAGCTATATCACCAATTTTTTTTACTTTGTGTTTTGTTTCCTTTGAAACGACAGTGCAAAATTACAACGTTTTTTGCTAATATCCCAAAAAAAAATGCAATAAAATGAAAAAAAATTGCATCTTTGTAGGAAAATAGAGACTTTTGTAACATGTATTTGGTTTTAGATTTAGGCAACACGCTAAGTAAACTGGCACTTTTTGAGCAAGATGTGTGCGTGCAAAAAGCACAATATCCCCTCGGGCATTTTATGGAACACGCACTTTTAAAATGGCAAGCGCAGTATAATATTACTGCCTGCATATTGAGTTCGGTGATTGAACACGAGGCTTTTTTGGAAAAATGGCTCAAACAAACGAATTTTCCCATTTATACCCTCTCCCACGACACGCCTTTGCCCATTGAAAATTTGTATGAAACGCCCAAATCTTTGGGCAAAGATAGAATTGCCAATGCGGTGGGCATAGCGGATAAAAATACCGATAAAAACAGGCTGTGCATAGACTTTGGCACCTGCATCAAATACGATGTGGTCAGTCAAAATGCGTATATGGGCGGGGCGATTTCCATGGGCTATGAAATGCGCCTGAATGCTTTGCATCAATTTACGGCTAAATTGCCTTTGCTTTCAGAGAAAATCTGCGAGGATATACAAATAGGCACGGACACGGAAAGCTCTATGTATTTGGGCAGTTTTGGCGGTATTTTGGCGGAAGTTTTCGCACTCATTGAACAATTTAAAGCGCAATATTCGGATTTGGAGGTCGTGATTACGGGAGGAAGTGCGAAATATTTTGAAAATTCTATAAAAAAACAGATATTTGTGCAGTTTATGCCAGACCTCACGTTGAGGGGACTGCTCGCTATTTTAACATTCAACCATGAAAATAAGTAAAATACTCGTTTTTTTCTTTGTTTTAATACAAAGTGTTTTTGCGCAAGAAAGTTTAAACCATTCTCCATTGAGTAGTACGGCTCCTTTTGGTGAAATACTAAGCAACAACACCAGTGCCATGAATAGCATGGGCGGTTTGGGCATTGGCACGCCTTACAAATACGATGTCAATTTGGCTAACCCTGCCAGTTATGCTTTGCTGGATTTTGTGCAGCTGAGCGCAGATATGTCTGGACGTTTGCTTTTTTTATCCGACAAGCAAGGCAATAGCGACTTCAAGCAAAGTTATAGTTTAGGACAAATTTCTTTGGGATTTTCCTACAAAAAACGCTGGGGCATGCGCTTGGGCTTTATGCCGATGAGTACGGCGGGCTATTCTTTTTCTAATAAAGTCAATGATGCAACGCCACACACAAATCGTATATTGGGCAAAGACGGCGTGAACCAATTTATTTTGGGGCAGTCCGTGAGTATCATCAATAAAAACAACAATTATTTGAGCGTAGGCTTTGATTTTGCTTATTATTTTGGTGGCGTAACCCAAGAAAAACGCATTGTGTATGACCAAACTTACATTTACAATACCAAAGCTATTCAGAGCCAAAAATGGTCGGATTTTAATTTTAAATTTGGGGCTTTTTGGCAAAAACAAGTGCCCAATAAAGATATACATTTGAGCTTGGGCTTGGTTTATGGTTTGGGCAAGGATATGCGGGTTTACAAAGATGCGCTCATCACCAATTATTTTATCAACGCACAAAGTGTTGAAAAAGATTTGGATACCGTTTATCAAGCAAGTAATCTCAAAGAAAAAATTTATTTACCCCATTATTTTGGTGGAGGATTTGGCGTTGTGGTCAAGCAAAAGATAAGGTTTGGCATGGATTTTGTGTATCAGCCTTGGTCTAGCTACACCGATAGCGACAACACAAAACTCAGAGATTATTGGAATGTCAAGCTCGGCTTGGGCTTTAATCCGTCTGCGGGGAATTTTGTGGGCGAGAAATTTCTAAAAACCTTAGATTACCGCTTGGGCGTAAATATGGGACAAACGTATTTTGCACAAGCTGGGCAAGTCATGGAGTACAGTGCCAATATAGGCATGGGCATTCCGCTATTGGTGCGCTATGTGCAGGCTAGGCTCAATTTGAGTTTGGAATACTTGCGCCGACAAAGCCCTGTTTTGCAGGAAAATTACCTCAATATGCGACTCGGTTTTTCTTTGGGTTCGCCGTATTATGAAAAATGGTTTGAACAAAGAAAATTCAATTGATATTTTTTATTAAATTTGCTCGTAGCATTTAGATATGGAACAATTTTTAAAACCTTTATTTTTGGGTGTTAGCTTGGTGCTAAGCCCCTTGTTTGCGCAAGAAGACGCAAAGTTTGGTAGCGATGCGAAAGCCTGCCGTGAAAATTTGTCTTTGTATCAAGACTATTTTACGCAATGGCAAGAAAGCAAAGATATTGTAAAACTCAAAGATGCAGAGCCATTTTTGGATAAAGCCTTGCAAATATGCCCCATGTACAACGTGGCGACTTATTTGCGTGGAAAAATTATTTACGAAGAGCTTTTAAAAGCCGAAAAAGACCCTGCGCAGAAAGCGAGTTTGCTGGCTAAATCTGTACAGATGTTTGATTGGCAATTGCAGTATTTTAATGGCGAAAAAGGTACGGATTTGGCTTTGATTAACGGCTTAAAAGGGCGATTTGTGTATCAGTTTGGTGCAGACAAGGCGCAAGCAAGAACCTTGATGCAAAGTGCAGTGGACGCAAAAAAAGGCGAAAGCGATCCTTATGTGATTTATTACTTGTATTTGTTGAAAAATGATTTGCTCAAAGATGGTAAAATTGAACTTGCGGAAGTTTTGGAAGATTTTGGTAAATTTCAAGGTTATTTGGAGGATTATGCCAAGTTAGACGCTAAAAATAGCAAAGTAACAGATTGGGTGAAATCTGCTATGCAGCCTTATTTTACAAAAATAGCCAACTGTGCGCAAATAGAGCCTATGGCGCAAAAATCTATACAAGCGCAAGCTGAAATCAACAACAAAGCCAAATGGGTTGATGTGATGCGTGCGGCACGTTGCACCAAGAGCGATTTGTTTATCAAGACTGCGGAAAATGTGTGCGCCAGTATGCCTTCTTTGGATTGTTATGTAAGTTTGACTATGGGCTATTTGGAGCGCAAAGATTATGTTAAAGCCTCTAACAGCGTGGAAAAACTATTGGAACAATGCGGTACTTGCGAAAAACAGAACGATTACAAAGAACTCGCCATGAAAACCGCTACCGCCGCTGGGAAATTTGCGCAAGCAAAAACGTATGCACAAGAATTGGGCTTAAAAGGACAAGTATTGACTATCACCGCCCAGCAAATTGCGGAAAAAGCTAAAACCTGCGAAAAAGCCTTTGATAGACGTGCGATGTATTGGCTGGCTTATGATTATGCTGCCAAAGCCAAAGAAGTTGATGCGAAAATGGCGCAGGAAGCGACGCAATTGATGAATGCCTATAAAACGGCTTTCCCAACCAAGGAAGAAATTTTTGACTTTTTAGGCAAGGAAAAAACCTATAATGTGGCTTGTTGGAATCAAGAAACAACGGAAGTTAGAGCGGTTGAAAACTAGATACATGTTATCGCATTTAAAATATTTTGGTTTTGTGTTGTTGTCATGGGGGCTTTTAAGTTCCTGTGGCGACTCGCCTAAGCCCATGCCTATTTTGGAAGAAGAGCTCAGTGCAGATGCCCCAAGCGAAGTGTTTGACAGCATTTACATGTTATTCACCGAAGAGGCACGCACCCGCATGAAACTTTTTGCCATTCGCTTGCATCGTTATGATGAAAAGTTTGGGCACAAAAACGTGACCGAAATGTTGGATAGCCTTAATTTTTATGTGTATGACGAAAAAGGCAATGTAGATGCTATTTTGACGGCAGGTTACGGCGTTATTTTTGACGATGAGGAGCGCATAGAATTTAAACAACACGTGGTGTATAAAAATTTATACCAAAAGCATAGGCTCGACACGGAATATTTGATTTGGAATCAAAAAACCAAGAAAATACACGTGCCCGATAGCGTTAAAGTTCGGGTAACAGAAGAGCGCAACATTATAAACGGCATGGGCATGGACGCTGACGAAGATTTTGCACGCTATAAAATTCGGAAAGTCAGTGGCATTATTGCTGTAAAAAATCAAGAAGAATAAATTATGTATCATTATTTGCGTTGGACGACTTACATTTGGATTGCCACATTTTTAGTAACCTTGGGCATGTCCCTACGGGAGGTTTGGTTGCAAGGATTTAGAAATTCTTTGGTTTATTTTGTGTTTCCCGCCATTGCACTTTTGTGGATTTTTATTCGCTCTTATCGGGTGAAACAACTCAAAAAACAATGGCAAGCAAAACAACAGTCTAAAAAAAATGACTAATTACCTTTGGTTGGTATTTTTTGCCCTACTCTCTTCGGCGTTTTTTTCGGCGGCAGAAATGGCTTTTATTTCCGCCAATCGCTTGCGCATTGAACTGGAAAAAAACCAAGGAAAATGGACGGCTACCGTTTTGGTGTGGCTAAAAAAATACAATGACCTGTACATGACCACCATGCTGGTGGGCAACAATTTAACCTTGGTGGTTTATGGGATTTATACAGGTAAAATCATTCGGCATTTTTTGTTTCCCAGCTTGGGCGTGCAAGACATGCAATTTTTACCCTTAGCTATTCAAACCATAATTTCAACGGGCGTAATTTTGATTACCGCAGAATTTTTGCCCAAACTGATTGCCCAAATTGCTCCTGACGGTTTTTTGCGTTGGTTTTTGCCTTTAATTTTATTTTTTATTGCGGTATTGTTTCCCATTACCATTGGTGTGCGCTGGTTGTCTAAATTGTTTTTGGGCTGGATTGGCAAAAGCGAGGTGGTGCGCCCAAAACACTTTACCCGAAGTGATTTAAATGCCTACATACAAGATATAACAACAAGGGCGGAAAATAACCCCGAGCAGTTAGACCATGAAATACACATTTTAAAATATGCCTTGGATTTTTCCCATGCCAAAGCTAGTG
>CANHHI010000108.1 GCA_947460225.1 Flavobacteriales bacterium | reverse complement strand
AGCGCACGGGTTTTCTTCCAAAAACATCTATTTTCGCATCTATATTCAGCCAATGATAATGTTTTTCTAATTTTTGATAAGCTGCCAATTGCGCCAAAACCAAATCATGCCCACCGCCCAAAATAATGGGGAAAATATTTTTTTCCAGCAACATGCGCACCACATCTGACAAGGCAACAAAACTATCTTGATACGTTGCTCCAGCAGAAATATTGCCTAAATCTGCTATTTTACCCGCAAAAGACGGTAGAGGACAAAGTTCATACAAAAATTGACGAATTGCATCAGGTGCTTGTCCACAGAAATCACTCGCTGCTCCCCTGGATTCTTTCAAACCCAAAATAGCCACCTGCACGCCTTTTAAATCAGGAAACCCCGAAGAACTATGCAGCAAAAGCCAAGCAGGATCCAACAGGGCAAGACGCTCTGGAATAGGCTGAAAATATAAAGGCAAGTCTTGCATCACTAGGAGGGTTTGCTTTTTTTAGAGACCGCCGATTTTTTAGTAGTTTTACTCGCTGTTTTGGCTTTACCTGCCTTAGCCGTACTGGCTTTGGCTGCTTTGACAGGCGCACTCGCTTTTTTAGCGACAGCTTTCCTAGCCCCTGCTTTTTGTGTTTGTGGCGGAGCTTGGGCAACAATTTCCTCTACCTGTTGCAAAGTCAGCACAGAGGGATCTTTTTTGTATATGGCTGGTATTTTAATGTTATCTGTGCCATGCTTAATATAAGCACCGTATCTGCCTTCTAATATTTTCAAATCATCTGCAAAAACTTTAATCACGCCTTTATTGGGGTCGCTGTCACGCACAATAATCTCAGAGGCACGCGCCAAAGTAATGGTCATTGGGTCGTCCCCGTCTTTGGTTTTTATGGAATAAAACTTGCTGTTGTGGCGAATATAGGGACCAAATCTGCCCGCAGACACCACCACTTCTGCACCTTGAAAAGTACCCAAATTCCTTGGAAGTCTGGGTTGCTCCAATAAATGCAAAGCATCTGCCAAGGTGAAATCTAGCATATTTTTGCCCTTGGGCAAAGAAACATACGTAGGCTCTTCATCGGCTTCACCCACCTGAACAGCAGGTCCAAAGCGTGTCAAACGCACATATACATTTTTTTTGGTTTTTTCATCTACGCCAAGCAAATGCGCTTTTTTGACCTTATCGCTGTTTTGCAAGGTATCATCTACGTTTTTGTGGAATCCACCATAAAATTGCGCAAGCATTTTTTGCCAAGGCAATTTGCCATCTGCAATTTGGTCAAATTCCCCTTCCACCTGAGCGGTAAAGTTAAAATCAACAATATTGGCAAAATGGCTCACCAAAAAGTCATTCACCAAAAAGCCTATATCCGTTGGGAACAATTTCTTTTTTTCAGAACCTACGGTTTCGGGTTTGTTTTCTTGGGTAATATTTTGATTTTTCAGCACGTACACCAAGCGAGTTACCGCCTGTCCTTCCAAATCTTGGCGCAAAACGTATTCACGCTTTTGTATGGTCGCCAAAGTCGGCGCATAGGTAGAAGGTCTGCCTATGCCCAATTCCTCCAAACGGCGCACCAAAGAGGCTTCCGTATATCTAGCTGGATGTTGGGTAAATTTTTGTTGCGCTCTAATTTCCAAAGTCTCCACCGCATCGCCAATGGCTACATCGGGCAAAGCACCTTCCTCAGATTCCTCCAAGTTTTCATCATCGTGGCTTTCTTTGTATAACTTTAAAAACCCGTCAAATTTCAAGACTTCTCCTGTTGCCACAAAAATATGCGGTGCCGCTGGTGTTTCTAGTCTAATTTTGGTGCGTTCCAAAGTCGCATCTGCCATTTGAGACGCCAAGGTGCGTTTGTAGATAAGTTCGTATAATTTTTGTTCTTCCCTTTCCAAAGGCAAATTTTCCACAGCAAACTGCGTGGGGCGAATGGCTTCGTGGGCTTCCTGCGCACCTTTTGATTTGGTGGCGTAGGTTCTGGTTTTATGGTAATGCTTGCCAAACTTGGACAAAATTTGCTCTTGGGCAGATGCCAAAGCGTCTTTTGATAAATTGGTGGCATCGGTACGCATGTAGGTAATATGCCCTTGTTCGTATAATTTTTGAGCAACACGCATGGTTTGCGCTGGCGAAAAACCCAATTTTCTACTCGCTTCTTGTTGCAAAGTAGAGGTGGTAAAAGGAGCGGCTGGTGTTTTGCTAAATGGCTTGGTTTCTTTGGCAGTTACAGCAAAAATAGCCGTGCGCAATTGGGTCAAAATTTGCTCCACCAATTTGGCGTTTTTGGGTTTTTCTTGCAATTCTGCCTTAAAAGCCAATCCTGCACCTTTAAACTGCCCAACAACCCTAAAATATTCTTCTGCTTTAAACGCTTGAATTTCTCGCTCTCTATCTGCAACCAAACGCACCGCAACCGATTGCACCCTGCCCGCAGACAAAGATGGTCGGATTTTTCGCCACAAAATAGGCGACAGTTCAAAACCCACAATTCTATCCAAAACCCTGCGTGCTTGCTGGGCATTCACCAAATCTTGGTCTATTTGACGGGGATTGGCTACGGCTTTTTCTATGGCTGTTTTGGTAATTTCATTAAACGTGATGCGTCTGGTGCGTTCTTGGTCTAAATTGAGCACCTCAAAAAGATGCCAAGAAATAGCCTCCCCCTCTCGGTCTTCATCGGTCGCAAGCCAAACCAAATCGGCTTTTTTGGCTTCATTTTGCAATTGACTAACCAGTTTTTGTTTATCCACAGACACCTCGTACTGTGGCAAAAAGCCGTTTTCTATGTCAATAGCCATGCCTTTATCGGGCAAATCACGAATATGCCCATAGCTAGACAAGACCTGAAAATCCTTTCCAAGATACTTTTCAATGGTTTTCGCCTTTGCTGGCGATTCCACAATAACCAAATTTTTTGCCATCAGTGAGCAAATTTATAAAAAGACTTTGGTAATGCAAAGTTTTAAAGAAAAAAAACAAAAATACTATACACTAAACCGTCATAATATCTTTTTCTTTGGCAACGAATTTCACCTCTGCCTTGGCGATAAAATCGTCCGTTTGTTTTTGGATTTTTGTTTCCAAATCTTTGATTAAATCTTCCGCAATACCCGCCGCTTTTAATTTTTTAGAGGCTTCCATAGCGTCTTTGCGCACAGAACGAATGCCAATTTTAGCATCTTCGGTTTCCGCTTTGGCTTTTTTCACCATGTCCTTACGGCGTTCCTCCGTGAGCGCAGGAATAGAAATCATAATCACCTCACCATTGTTTTGTGGATTAAATCCCAAATTGGCTTGAATAATGGCTTTGCTGATGGGTTCTAACATTTTGCGTTCCCAAGGTTGTACAAGTAAAGTCCGTGCATCTGGGGTTGTGATGTTCGCCACCTGCGAGAGCAAAGTGGGCGCACCGTAGTAATCCACCAAAAGCCCGTCCAAAACCGCAGGAGAAGCCTTTCCTGCTCTCACTTTGAGCAATTCTGCGTCCAAGTGATTGAGTGTTTTTTGCATGTGTTCTTGCAAATCTTTTAAAATTTTATCTAATTCCATATTTGCTGTTTTAATCTTTGTTATGAACAATTGTACCTATGTTTTCGCCTTGCACGATGCGTTTCAAATTGCCCACTTGGTTGATGTCAAAAACCAAAATAGGCACGCTATTTTCTTTACACAAAGTAAAAGCCGTCAAATCCATCACCCGCAAATCCTTTTGGTAGGCTTCGGTAAAAGAAACACTTTCATATTTGACTGCATTTGGATTTTTTTCTGGGTCTGCATCATAAATGCCGTCCACCCGTGTGCCTTTTAAAATAATATCTGCTTCAATTTCCACCGCACGCAAAGCCGCTGCTGTATCTGTTGTAAAATAAGGATTGCCCGTGCCCGCACCAAAAATAACCACACGGTTTTTCTCCAAATGCCTCACTGCACGACGACGTATAAAAGGTTCGGCAATTTGATCCATGGCAATGGCAGACAAGAGTCTAGTGGTTAATCCCGTTTTTTCCAGTGCCGCTTGCAAAGCCATGCTGTTAATCATAGTAGCGAGCATGCCCATATAATCGCCATGGGTTCTATCCATGCCTGCTTCTTCTGCTTGAACGCCTCTAAAAATATTCCCTCCACCAATCACAACGGCAATCTGCACGCCCATTTGGGCAACTTCATGGATTTCCGTTGCGTATTGTTTTAAAATTTTATTGTCTATGCCAAAAGACTGGCTTCCCATGAGCGACTCTCCGCTGAGTTTGAGTAAAATTCTTTTATAGCGCATAAGCATTTTCAGGCAAAAGTAAAGATTTTATCCCTTTTTTCAAAAATAATTTTTAAATAAGTTAGGCAAATATATCTTCCGATAGATAACGATACGCCCCGTCCATCATGGGCACAACTATTGTTTTACCTTGGCTTTCAGCACGCTCTGCCACTTGCAAAGCCGAATGCAAAATAGCCCCCGAAGACACACCCACAAAAACACCCTCTTTTTGTGCCAATAACCTAAGCATCGCAATGGCTTCGCTGTGATTTGCCACCACAACCTCATCTATAAGGTCTTGCGCCAAAATGGGCGGAATAAAGCCCGCACTCATGCCAATGCCTTGCAGTTTATGCGCTCCAATGTAGCCTTTTGTTAAAAGAGGTGATTCTTCTGGCTCTACGCCAATGATTTGTATATTTGGATTTTTATTTTTCAAAGCCTTGGCAATGCCCGAAATGCTTCCACCTGTGCCCATACCCACCACGACAATATCTACTTTACCAGCGGTATCTTGCCAAATTTCCAAACCCGTGCTTAATTCATGCGCCAAGGGATTGCTGGGATTGACAAATTGATAGGGGAAAAATACTTTTTTATACTTAGTCCGCAAAGTTTCTGCAAAATCCAAACAACCTTTCATACCCTCACTGGCAGGTGTAAAAAGCACCTCTGCGCCATAAGCACGCAAAATTTTTGGGCGTTCACTGCTCACATTGTCAGGCATAATGATCACTAGTGGATAGCCTTTAACCGCTGCACACATGGCTAAACCTATGCCCGTATTGCCACTGGTGCATTCTATAATCACCGTGTCTTTGTCTAATAAACCTCTATTTTCCGCATCTGCAAGAAGTTGCAAAGCTACTCGGTCTTTAATGCTCCCTGCTGGATTTTGTCCTTCTAGCTTCAAAAGCACATCAACGCCCATGGGAGCGATTTTTTGCAAACGCAAAAGAGGCGTTTTGCCTACCAATTCCAATATGGTATTGTAAATCATGCCAGAAATTTTGGGACAAATATACCTATTTTTTGGCATTTTGTTTTTTTGCTTTTTATTTTTAAATTTGCACTTTATTTAAACAAATTCTAAATAATATGTACTACCCCATAGAAATTGTAGCTCCAATGAAAAAAGAGCTCACAGACGCTGGTTTTCAAGAACTTACCAGTCCCGAAGAAGTTGATGCAGCCATTGCCGATAGCAAAGGAACGGTTTT
>CANHHI010000107.1 GCA_947460225.1 Flavobacteriales bacterium | reverse complement strand
GCACGGTGGACGTGAACATGCCACCCAGCATCGGCAGGGCAATGGGGAGCATCAAATCCGCACCCACGCCCTTAGACCACAAGACGGGAAACAAGCCCAAAAGCGTTACTGAAACAGTCATCAGCTTGGGACGCAGGCGTTTGACACTGCCATTGAGTACGGCTTGTTCTATATCTTGCACGCTCAATTGATTGTTTTTTTCAGCGACTTTGTCGGCGAGGGCTTGGTTGAGATACACCACCATTAAAATGCCCGTTTCTACGGCTACGCCAAAAAGCGCAATAAAGCCCACCGCCACTGCCACCGAAATATTCATGCCCCAAAAATACACCGCATACACCCCACCAATCAAAGCAAAAGGCACACTTAGTAAGGTAATCACAGATTCTTTGAGGTCTTTATACGTGAGGTAAAGTATAAAAAAGATAATAATCAACACCAAAGGAATCACCACGCTTAGGGTTTTTTGCGCATGAATTTGATTTTCCCATTGCCCGCTCCATTCCACAAAATATCCCTGTGGCAAAGTGAGTTTGTCTTCCAGCTTTTGCATGGATTCTTTCACCGTGCTTCCCAAATCTCGGTTGCGCACGTTAAACAAAACCACGCCTCGGGGCAGTGCGTTTTCAGAGCCAATCATATCGGGGGCTTCTCGGTAGGTAAAATCCACGAGTTCGCCCAAGGCTACGTAGCCGTAATTGGCAGTTTTTATGGGAATGCGCCCGATTTGCGCTAAATCTTTGCGGAAATCTGGGGCGAGGCGCAATGCCACGGGATAACGCTCCCTGCCTTGCAAAATCGTGGTGAGTTGCATGCCACCCAAAGCACTTTCAATCACCATATTGACTTCTTGCACGCTGAGTCCGTATTGGCTCAATTTGTCTCTTTTAATGGCTAAATCTAAATATTTGGCTTGGGCAGCTTGTTCCAAAAACAAATCTTCAATGCCCGCCGTGCCTTGCAAAGCGTCTTTAATGCTTTGGGAAATTTGCGAAATGGTGTCCAAATTTGCGCCATACACTTTAATGCCCACATCGCTTCTTATACCTGTTGCCAACATGTTGATGCGGTTGATAATGGGCTGTGTCCAGCCATTGGTTACACCTGGTATTTGCAATTTTTGGTCTAACTCTTCAATGATTTTAGCTTTGGTCATGCCTTTGCGCCACTGCTTTTGGGGTTTGAGCAAAATAATGGTTTCAATCATGCTCATGGGCGCATTGTCGGTGGCACTGTATGCTCTGCCTGCTTTTCCCAGCACGTTTTGCACCTCTGGGGTTTGGGCGATGATTTTGTCTTGCACCTGCAAAATGCGCTTGATTTCCGCATTGGAGACGCTCGGCAAAGTGGTGGGCATAAACAAAATAGAACCTTCATCTAAACTGGGCATAAATTCAGAGCCTGTTTTTAAAAACAAAGGCACGGCAATCATTAAAGCCAATATATTCACGCCCAGCACGCTTTTTTTCCATTTTAAGCAAAACAAAAGCAAAGGTTCGTATAATTTGTTGAAAAACCGACTCACGGGATTTTCGCTTTCTTTTTTGAGTTTGCCCTGCATAAAAAAACTCATCAGCACAGGCACGAGCGTGAGTGCAGTCAAAGACGATGCGAGCATCACCAAAGTTTTTGTCCAAGCCAGTGGGTGAAACAATTTTCCTTCTTGCCCAGTGAGCAAAAACACAGGCAGAAACGAACTGACAATCACCAAAGTAGAATACACAACTGGTTTTGCCACTTCATGCGCCGATTTCTCTATCATTTCTTTGTGCTTCATGTTTAATCTTTTTCGGTTAAGTGCCTGTGTGCGTTTTCTACCATCACAATGCCATCATCTACAATCACGCCAATGGCAATGGCAATGCCACTCAAAGACATAATGTTTGCCGTAAAGCCAAAATGATACATGGCAATAAAACCCATTAAAATAGCTATTGGAATGGTGAGCATCACCACTAAGGCACTGCGCAAATGCAGTAAAAATAGCATAATTACCACACACACCAAAATGATTTCTTCCAAAATGGTATTTTTTAAGTTGTCTATGGCGGCTTGGATTAAACTGCTCCTATCGTAAGCGGTCTTGATTTTCGTGCCTTCGGGCAAGCCTTTTTCCAATTCCTTGATTTTATTTTTTACCGCCGCTATCACCGTGTTGGGATTTTCACCATAGCGCATCACCACAACGCCACCGACTACTTCGCCTTGTCCGTTTTCGTCCACAATACCCAAACGCACTTGGGGAGCTTCTTCCACAGTGCCCAAATCTTTGACCAAAATAGGCACGCCGTTTTTGTTGGCAACCACTATGTTTTCTATGTCTTTGAGGTTTTGCAAATAGCCTGCGCCTCTGATGATATACTGACTTTGATTGATTTCTAGCACCCTTGCGCCCACGTCTTGGTTGCTGTTTTGCAGGGCTTGTATCACATTCATCCAAGCGAGGTCGTAGTAGCGCAATTGATACGGATTCACTTGCAATTGATACTGCTTTTGAAAACCACCAAAAGAAGCGACTTCGCTTACGCCCTCCACGTTTTGCAAGGCAAATTTCACATACCAATCTTGCAGGGTGCGCTTTTCTGCCAAGTCTAAATTTGGATTGATTAAAGTGTACCAAAAAATATGCCCAAGCCCTGTGCCGTCTGCACCCAAAGTGGGTTTTATGCCCTCTGGCAAGCCTTGCACAGCACTTAATCTTTCCAAAACCCTGCTCCTTGCCCAGTAAATATCTATGTTGTCTTCAAAAATCACATAGATAAAACTCATGCCAAACATAGACACCCCACGCACACTTTTTACCTTGGCAATGCCCTGCAATTGGTTGGTGAGCGGATAGGTAACTTGATGCTCCATAATTTCAGGGCTTCTGCCCATCCATTCGGTAAACACAATGACTTGGTTTTCCGAGAGGTCAGGAATGGCATCAATGGGGGTTTTGAGCATGCACACAAAACCATACACACTCAGCGCCAATGCCAAAAAAAGCACCGTGTAACGGTTTTGTAGGGATAAAGATATGAGGTTTTTGAGCATAATGGTTTATTTTACAAAGGATCTATTTTAAAACCTGCTTCTACCACAGCTTGCACAGCTTTTTGGATTTGTGCTAGGTTTTGCGCTTGTACGGTCAGAATTTTATTAGCATCAGCTAAGTCCACCGTGTAACTAATCTCTGCTACTTTGTCCAAGTGCGGTTTTACAGTTGCTAGGCAACCACCACATTTTAAATTGGTTTTGAATTTTTGTTCCATATAATAAGGTATAAAGTTACTGTTTTTTACACTTTTTGGTATTTCAATCTTAAACTATTGAGCACCACCGACACCGAACTCATAGCCATGGCTGCACCTGCAATCATGGGGTCTAATAAAAACCCGAATTTTGTGTATAACACACCCGCCGCCAGCGGAATGCCTATCAGATTATACACAAATGCCCAAAATAAATTTTGGCGAATGCCTCTGCTGGTGCTTTTGGAAATGCGCATGGCTTTGGCAATGGCACTTAAATCGGAGCCTATCAAGGTCATTTTCGCTACGTCCATGGCAATATCAGAACCTTTGCCCATGGCAATGCTTACATCGGCTGTGGCTAAGGCTTCCGCATCATTGATGCCATCGCCAACCATTGCCACCACTTTACCTTCGGCTTGCAATTGCTTGACAAAATTGGCTTTATCACTCGGTGAGGCTTCCGCTTGGAATTTTTCAATGCCCACCGCTTTGGATACGGCTCTCGCTGTTTCTATGTTGTCTCCCGTGAGCATATACACCTGCACGCCTTGTGTTTGCAATTTTTGAATAGCCTCTTTACTGCTTGGTTTCAAAGCATCTTCTAAGGAAAGCATGGCGAGCACGTTTTTGTCGTCTGCAAAATATACCACCGTTCTCGCTTCTGCTTTCCATGATTTGCTTTGCGTTTCTTGCTCGGCAGTGAGCGCAATGTTTCGGCTATCCAAATAACTTTGGTTGCCCACCCCATAAGTTTTGTTTTGATAATACGCTTCTACACCTTTGGCGGTCATGTTTTTAAAGCCCTGCACGTCAATTGCCTGCACTTTGTCTTTATTCAACCATGCTACCACTGCCAAAGCCAAAGGGTGCTGGGACGCATTTTCTAAGGCAAGCAAAATTTGCGGATATACATTTTCGTTTTGATACCAAACATGCGCACTAAGTATGGGTTTGCCTTGGGTAATCGTACCTGTTTTGTCCAAAACCACGGCATTGATGTTTTTTGCCAATTCTAAACTTTCTGCATCACGTACCAAAATTTGATTTTCTGCAGCTTTTCCCACGCCTACCATAAGGGCAGTCGGTGTGGCAAGACCCAAAGCACAAGGGCAAGCAATCACCAAAACGGTTATGGCAGTGAGCAAAGCATGCGAAAAGCCATCGGTGCCCAGCACGAAAAGCCATGTTGTAAAAGTTAATAAAGCAATGACTAGAACTATTGGCACAAAAATACCTGCGATTTTGTCGGCTAATTTTTGCATAGGGGCTTTGCTGTTTTGCGCACGTTGCACGGCTTGTGTAATATTGGCTAGCCTTGTTTCAGCCCCTATTTTTTCTGCACAAATCTGAAAACTGCCCATTTGGTTGAGTGTGCCAGCAAACACTTTGTCGCCTTTTTGTTTTTCCACAGGCACAGGCTCGCCCGTGAGCATGCTTTCTTCCACAAATGAATTGCCTGTAAGCACAACACCGTCCACTGGTATTCTTTCGCCAGCACGCACCAAAAGGGTGTTGCCTAATATTATATTTGACAAATGCACTTGTTCCACACTGCCGTCTGGCAAAACCCTTTGTACTTCTTGGGGTTGCAATGCCATGAGCTTTTTCAAGGCAGTATTTGTGGCTACTTTTGCACGCTCTTCTAAAAGTTTGCCCAAAGAAATAAAAGCAATAATCACCGCTGCGGACTCAAAATATACAGGCGCATGTATGCCTTTGGCGTGCCATACTTCTGGAAAAATCGTGTTGAATGCACTAAACAGATAAGCTATGCCCGTGCTCAATGCCACCAAGGTATCCATATTGGCTTGTTTATGCAGGGCTTGTTTATAAGCACGCACAAAAAAACCGCCACCTAAGATAAACACCACTGGGAAAGACAAAAACAGGGAAATCCATTCAAAATAAGTCAAGTGCATAAAAAACATACCTAAAATAACTACGGGCGCACTCAGTAGCCATGCCCAAAGCGTGCGCTGTTTTAATTGCTTATACCCCAAGAGCATGGCGGTTTCTTGTTTTTCTAGTGCAATATTAGGGTCGTCTAGTATAAAATCATAGCCCAGATTTCGCACGGCTTTTTGTAAATCTTCTGCTTGCACAAAATCCTCCGCCACAATGCTTGCGGTTTTGCTGGCAAAGTTTACTTCTATGTGTTTTAATCCACGAAGATGTTTCATGCCATTTTCTATGCCACTGGCACAAGCGGCACAGGTCATCTCTAAAACGGGGAAAGTGTATG
>CANHHI010000106.1 GCA_947460225.1 Flavobacteriales bacterium | reverse complement strand
CTATATCCACGAGCAATAGCTGGTCTTGCGCATCAAAAAAATCGTGGTATTTGGCATCTGCGGTAATAAAAATATCTGCTTTTTGCGCCATAGCCATCGGCAAAAGCCCAATACCACTGCCTCCACAAACCGCAACCTGTGTGATGCTTTGTTTTTTGTTAAACTGTGCGTATTTGAGCGTATGGCAAGAAAAAGTTTGTTTAATTTTTTCTAGAAATTCTTTGGTTTCCACCGCCGTTTCTAAACTAGCCATCGCCCCAAATCCCAATACTTTATGGTCTAGTTCAGCAGTAACATGCAAGGTTTTTGCATTTTTTAAGCCCAATTTTTCAAGCATTTTATAGCTTACGCCTTGTTCTATTTTGTCTAAATTGGTGTGCAGGGCAAAAATCACCAAATCTTTTTGAATGGCAAGCCATAAAATGCGTTCTATGTAAGTTTCCGAGCTAATTTTTTTAATGCCTTTGAAAATAAGCGGGTGGTGCGTAACAATTAAATTGCACTTTTTTTGAATGGCTTCCTGCAAAATTTCTTCCGTGCAGTCCAAGGCAAGCATAACGCCTGTGCATTCCTGGTCTATATTGCCCACCTGCAAGCCCGAATTATCCCAGGTTTCTTGGTATTGACTGGGAGCAAGTTCTTGCAAAACCTCCACAACTTGGTTTATTGTCATAGCTCAAATTAAAAGTGCAAATATACAAAAAATCGGCTTTTTTTTCTTATTTTTGCTATCAAAATGAATGATGATGCAAGTTTTGAGAAAAATTTTACTCTTTCCATTTGCCTTGCTCTATGGTGCGTTGATGCGCTTGCGCAGGGTGCTGTATCAACAAGGTGTTTTTACACGCACAAAAAGTGCGGTATGTACGGTGGTGGTGGGCAATTTGCGTGTGGGCGGAACGGGTAAAACCCCGCACGTGGAGTACATCATTCAAAAACTCCGCAATCACTATGAAGTCGCAGTTTTAAGTAGGGGATATGGCAGAAAAACAAAGGGTTTTCGTTGGGTGCAAGCCACAGATAATGCTTTGCAAGTGGGAGACGAACCTTTGCAATACAAAAACAAATTTATAGACGTGCCTGTGGCGGTGGACGAGCAGCGTGTGCGTGGCGTGGCGCAAATAGCCCAGCAAAATCCAAAAACCGATGTGATTGTACTAGACGATGCTTACCAGCATTTGGCATTGCAGGCGGATTTGTATTTGCTCCTCACCGAGTATCACCGACCTTTTTACAACGATTTGCCTTTGCCTGCGGGCAATTTGCGTGAATTTGCCGCTGAAAAAAGCAGGGCAGATGCCATTATTGTAACAAAATGTCCACAAAACTTGACAAAAAAAGATAAGCAAAATATTATCCAGAAAATAAACCCACAAAAAGACCAAGTGGTTTTCTTTTCTGTGTTTAGATATGGCAATTTAATTCCCTTGAACAATTTGCCAGTGCTGGGTTTTAAGGATTTGAAAAATTATGAACAGATTTTGCTCATTACAGGCATAGAAAATCCAGAACCTTTGCTTTTGGAATTGTCCAAATCAAACGCCCACATTACGCATTTGAACTTTGCAGACCACCACAATTTTTCTACTACGGAATTGGACACGATAGCACATACTTTTCAAAGCCTATCGGGTAAAAAAATTGCCATTACAACCGAAAAAGACGCCATGCGCCTGCGTGATTTTGCTGCGCAAAAGGATTTGCCTTTGTATTACCAAAGTTTGCACGTGGATTTTTTAGAACCTATTGCTGTGGGCTTTGATGCGTGGTTTTTGCAAAAGTTAGAAAAAATCAGCCCGCTGCGAAATGTTTAAAATTTTGCCCTAGGATGATGTTGTAAAATTTCCGCACGCACAAAGTGTTGGTCTAAATGTGTGTATATTTCGGTGGTGGTGATGCTCGCATGCCCCAACATTTCTTGGATAGCACGCAGGTCTGCGCCACCTTCTAGCAAATGTGTGGCAAAGGAATGTCTAAACGTGTGTGGGCTAATTTGCCGAGCAATGCCCGCATCGGCGCATAGTTTTTGCACCAGTTGAAATACCAACACCCTGCTCAAAGAACGCCCTAAACGGCTAATAAAAACAAAATCTTCTTGTCCTTTGGCAATTTTTTGATGCACACGCACTTGTTGTATGTAGCATTCCAGTTGCCTTTTTGCCACTTGACCAATGGGCACGAGTCTTTCTTTATTGCCCTTGCCAACCACACGCAAAAAATCTTCTGCCAAAAATAAATCGCTCAGCCTTAAATGGACTAGTTCGGAAACCCGCAAACCACAAGAATACAAGACTTCCAGTATCGCTTTGTTGCGTTCGCCCTCTTTTTGCGATAAATCAATGCTGGCTATAATTTGGTCTATTTCTTGCACGCTCAGCACTTGGGGCAGTTTTTTGTCAAGTTTAGGGCTTTCTAAAAGTTCCGCTGGATTTGTAGCAATAGATTTATCCAAATGAAACAAAAAGCCAAAAAAATTGCGTATGCTAGAAATCATGCGTGCTTGCGTGCTTTCAGCAATGCCCAGTTCCGCCAAGTGTTGAATAAAAATAGACAAATGATAAGCCTTAACTTTTGACACAGGCAAATGTGCAAAAACACGCTGTAATTTAGCCAAGTCTGTGAGATATGCCTCCACACTATTTGCGCTAAGCCCTTTGTCTATTTGCAGAAAATGTTTATATTTTTCTAGGCTAGATTGCCACTTGTTCATATTTTCTATTAACTTTGCAAATATAAACAAAAAGCGTGCGTATTTTATTGCTCAATGGCGTAAATTTAAATATTTTGGGCAAAAGACAACCCGAAATATACGGCAGGGAAACCTTTGAGGATTTTCTTGTTGGCTTGCGTGCGTCTTTTCCAAGCGTAGTATTAGATTACCAGCAAAGTAACCACGAAGGCGAGTTGGTGGAACACTTGCAGCAAGCAGAGCTTAACTACCAAGCGGTGGTATTCAATGCAGGAGCTTATACCCACACCTCTGTGGCTTTGCGAGATGCTATTGCCACTATGGCGGTGCCTGTTGTGGAGGTGCATATTTCCAACATTTATGCCCGTGAGGCTTTTCGCCATCAGAGTATGATTGCGCCTGTGTGCTTAGGGCAAATCACAGGCTTTGGTTTGGTTTCGTATCAAATGGCAGTCTATTATTTTTTAAATCATTTTTCTCGTTAGCAGTATGTTTTGGATTGCTTTAAAATTAGGCGTTATTTATGGGTTGATTGTGAGTGCTATTGCACTAGGACCCAGTTTTTTCTCTATCATACAAACCAGTCTTAGGAAAGGTTGGCGATATGCCTTGGCTTTGGATTTGGGGATTATTTTTTCCGATTTGGTCTGTATTGCTTTGGCGTATTGGGGAGCGTCTAGTCTTCTGACCGCACTGGAAAGCAATGTGTATGTTTATCCCGTGGCGGGCTTAATTTTGATTGCCTACGGCGTGGTTAAACTTTTGACCCGCAAGCAAAAAGAAACGGAAAAAGGGCTGGAAGTCAAATCTTCTGGCTATTTAAAATATTTTTTCAAGGGATTTTTTGTCAATATCATCAACCCAGGTTTGCTGTTTTATTGGTTTACGGTGGTGGGTATTGGTTTTGAAAATTTGCGTACTACAGAGGGTTCTGAGCTTTATCTCTTGAAAATGAACATGCTTTTTAACGCCACTTTACTCGGCGTAGTTTTTGCTGTGGACTTGATGAAAATATTTTTTGCTGGCAAATTAAAATCCATTCTAAAACCAAATATTTTAAGTCAAATTGACCTTTTGGTGAGTTTGATTTTTATGGGGATTGGCGTTTATTTTATCAACAAAAGTTTTTGGGAAAATTTAGTGCATAGTTTATTGCCCTAAGCCCACGCAACTCAAAATATAATCAAATTCTTCCGCTTTTACTTTCTGCACGGAAAGCCTTTGCAAACGCAGTAAATCCATGTTTGCGAGTGTTTTGTCTGCTTTAATTGCCGAAAGGGATAATTCTTTGGGAAAAACCTTGCCAATTTGCAGTTTGACGCACACCCATTGCCCATCTAAGGGGTCTGGGTATGCAGTTTCCGCAACATGGCACAAAGCAATAGCAGCAGGATTTTTCACACTTCTGTAAAAAATACACACATCGCCAAGTGCCATGAATTTTAAGTTATTGCGTGCTTGGTAATTGCGCACGCCGTCCCACACGGTTATATTTTCCCTTTGAAAATCTTGCAAAGAAAAAGATTCGGGTTCCGATTTAACTAGCCAATAATTCATTTGCTTTTTGTTTGTGGTTCATTCAAAATAAGGTTAGCGACAATTTCCCCAGAAATAATGGCAGGAGGGACACCTGGACCAGGCAAGGTGAGTTGCCCAGTGTAAAACAAATTGTGTAAATGTTTATTTTGCAGTTTAGGTCTAAACACATGGGTTTGTGTGAGTGTGTTCGCCAATCCGTACGCATTGCCCTTATAGGCGTTGTAGTCGTTTTCAAAATCATTCAAACTATAGCTCTCTTTATACACCAAATGATTGCGCAAATCGCTCAATTTTGTGTTTTTCTCCAAACGTGCTAAAACCAAGTCTAAATAGTGTGTGCGCATGTCTTCGCTGTCTGTTAAGCCAGCAGACACAGGTATCAACACAAAAATATTTTCATGCCCTTTGGGCGCAACGCTATCATCGGTTTTGCTGGGTGCGCAAACGTATAGGAGTGGTTTTTCTGGGAATTTTTTGTGCGCATACAATTCTTTGCTGTGGGCGTATAAATCCTCGTCAAAAAACAAATTGTGATGCAATAAATTGGGCAATTCTCGGTTAAAACCCAAGTAAAAAACAACCGCAGACGGAGAAAAAGTTTGTTTTTCCCAAAATGTATCTTCGTAGTTCTTTTTGGCGGGTACTCTAAGCAAATCTTCGGTATGGGCATAATCTGCACCACTCACTACATAATCTGGAAAAATAAGTTTTTCGTCCTCTATATGAACTGCAACTGCTTTATTTTCAGGTCCATAAATACATATAACGGGTTTGTTTGTGTGAATTTCCACGCCTAAATTTTTGGCAATGCTACTCATGGCACTTACAATTTTGTGCATGCCCCCCATAGGATACCAAGTGCCACCAATTAAATCCGCATGGTTCATAAAATTATACAGCAAAGGGGTTTTTTGCATTTCCCCACCCAAAAATAAAATGGGAAAAAGCAAAATCTGCCTCAAATAAGGGTGTTTGAAATGCCTTTTGATGTAGCTTTCAATAGAGGATAAATTGCGCACCAAAGCCACAACATTTTTTATATTTTTGACATTCAATATTTCAAAAACGCTTTTACCTGGTGCAAAAACCAAGTCCTGCATGGCAATGTTATAATTTCTTTCTGCCTGTTTCAAAAATACTGCCAAAGCCTTTGCACTGCCTTTTTCATATCGTTCAAAAAGGGCGTAAAGTTCTTCCAAGTTGGCAGGTAAATCCACAAATTCGTCTTGAAAAAACATGCGGTAGGAGGGGTCTAAGCGTTTG
>CANHHI010000105.1 GCA_947460225.1 Flavobacteriales bacterium | reverse complement strand
ATCTTCTAAATCGTTGTGTTTGCCAGAAACACGCAAACATTTTTGCGTATCCGCAATGCGTGGCGAACTTGGCAAGGCGTTGCCCAAAAACACGTCTTTAAACGGCGCCATGCCTGAATTGATAAATAACAAACTCGGGTCATCTTTTACCAGCAAAGAAAAAGACGGGACAATTTGATGCGCTTTGCTAGCGAAAAAGTCCAAAAATTTTTTGCGAACCTCTTGTGAATTCATAGATTTTGAGATAAAATTTGCATAAAGGCAAAAAAAATTATACTTTTGCCTTAGAATACAAGGTACAAAAGTACAAAATTACCTCTATGCAAAAAAAACTAAGGGGAAAAAAATATAACTTCAACCACGACACGCTCACTTTTGAGCAGATAGAAGTGGGCACCAAAGACCGTTTGGTCGGGTTTGTGCTCTACATTATATTTGCCCTCGTGGTTGCATCGCTCACGATGATTGTATCTTTTTCGTTTTTTAAATCGCCACAGCACAAACTCGTGGAAAAAGACAATCAAGAATTGCGCAAACAATTTGACCAGTTTGAACGGCGTTTGTCGTCTTATGTGCAAGAATTGGAATATTTGGAAAACCGAGACAACGAAATATACCGTGAAATGTTTGGTGCGCCACCTGTGGACAGCTATGTGCGCCAGGGCGGTCGTGGAGGCAGAGAACTCTATAACGAATACGTGCAATTAGACCACGGAGGCATTATTCGTGCTTGCGCCAGCAAATTAGACCAAATCAAAAGGCGTTTGTACGTGCAAACCAAAAGCTACGACACCATTCAAACCTTTATCCGCAACAAAGAAGATTATATCGCCCATTTGCCAGCCATACAGCCCATTGCCAATAAAACTTTATCAAGAATTGCTTCGGGTTTTGGTTTGCGTGTGCACCCTATTTATGGCGTGGTTAAAGCGCATACGGGCATGGATTTTGCTGCGCCCATTGGCACGGCGGTTTATTCCACAGGCGATGGTGTGGTGGAAAAAATTGAAGACCGAGCGGGTGGTTATGGCAGAAATATTGTGGTCAATCACGGCTATGGCTATAAAACTTTATATGCCCATTTGAGCAAATTCAATGTGAAAATGGGGCAAAAAGTAAAACGTGGTGAAACCATAGGTTTTATTGGCAATACGGGCACATCTACTTCGCCACATTTGCATTATGAAGTGCGTAAGTCGGATAAACCCCAAAATCCAGCCCGTTATTTCTTTAACGACCTCACAGATGAAGAATACGAAGAAATGTTGCGCATTTCGGACAATGCCAAAGTTTCGTTTGACTAATAGCTATACAGCTTAAAATTTCTTACTTTTGTGGTATGAATCGCATACTGCTGGGATTATTGCTTTTATTTGCGCTCTTGTGTTCGGCTTGTTTGAACAACAAGAACACGGCGCAACATAGGTATTATCACCGATTAACAGCTTATTTCAATGGCTATTACAATGCCAAGGCTTTGTATGGGCAGGTGCAAGAAAAATACCAAAGGAATTATAGAGCGGATTACAACCAATTGCTTTCTTTGTTTCAAGATGCGGATTCTGTGCAAATGGCTATGTTTTACGCAGATTTGGACAGCGTCATTGCCAAAAGTTATAACACCATTGAATTACACACGCTTGAATTTAACGGCAAAGAACAGGTGCCAACCATTGCGGAACTTTGGTTGTTGATAGGCAAGTGTTATTATGACAAACGGGCTTTTGCCCGTGCCGAGCAGGTTTTTCAGCGCATTTTGTCGGATTATCCAAATACCAAAACCACTGCAGAAGCGGAAATGTATTATATTGCCACGGCTATACATTTGAATAAATTGGAAAGGGCAAAAGTGCTTTTAACGCAAGCGAGCAAAAAAAACTTGCCTGAAAAAGCACCGTTTACTTTACAGAGCTTGTGGGCGTATTATTTTTCAGCGGAAAAAGATTATACCAATGCGGCTTTTCATTTGGAAAAAGCCCTTGCGCAAAAACCCAACAGAAAATGGCGTACGTATTGGTATTTTACCTTGGCGCAGTATTATGAAACCTTCCACGATGTGCAGAGTGCACAAGCCAATTATCAAAAAAGCATCAAGCAAAAATATAAATATGATTTGGAGCTGAATGCGCAGTTAAACACCGCTCTTTTGATTGGTTCGTCGGATAGCCAAAATTTAGCCTTGGCATATAAAAAAGTAGAGCGTCTCACTTTTGCCAAGCGCAATGAAAAACACGGTGACCGCTTGTATTTTGTGCTTTTTGCACTTGCTGAAAAAATGGGAAAAACAGAACTTGCCCGCAAAAACTTGATGAAAGCCGTTTATGCACAAGGCGATAACCCCAGTCAACAGGCTTTGAATTTTATGCGTTTGGCAGATTTGCTCTTTGAGGAAAAAGAATATTTGCAGGCGCAAAATTATTACAGCAAATCTTTGGAAAAATTAGACAACAAGCACCCCGAATATTTGCGCATACAAAACCGCAGCGCTGGTCTTACAGAACTTGCAGGCTATTTAAAAACCATCAAAACACAAGATAGTTTGCAAGGCGTTTCTCGTTTGGATTCTTTGGAGATAGACAATTATATTGCGCAAATGATTGAAAAGCGCAGGCAAATGCTCCGTGTACAAGCCAGCGACAACAACAAAGGGGCGTTTTATTTTGACAACCAAGAACAATTAGCCCAAGGTTTGGCAAATTTCAGCAAAACTTTTGGCAATAGAAACCTAGAAGATGATTGGCGCAGAACCCAAAAAACCACCGCTTTGTCTCGTGCCAATTTATTTTATGCCAATGCGCAAAATGCCATGGCAGAGCGAGATGAATTGAGTGTTGGGTTTTATAGAAAAAATCTTTTTAAAGATAGCGCAGATTTTGTAAAATCAGACAGTTTAATCGTGCAGGCGCTGTATCATTCCGCTTTGCTGCTCAAAGAGCAATTGCAAGATTTGCCTTCTGCCATGGCGCAACTGGATACTTTGCAAGTGCGTTATCCCCAAAGTGTGTATCAACTTTCGGCGTATTATCAGAAATTTAGGATATATCAAAATTTAAAACAAGATGAAAACGCCAATGCGGTCTTGGCAAACATGCAAAATCTTTGCGCCACTTGTTTAGAAACTCGCCTAGCCTTGCAAGAGGAAATTCACATCAAACCCAATGCGAAAGGGGATTGGGCAGAATACGAATATGTTTTAACAGATTTTTCTTTGGGTAAATACCTAGAAACCTTGCAAGGCTTGGAGCGCATGCTTCTTGAAAATTTAGCCCCCACATTGCTGGCAAAAGCCAAATATTTGCGCTTGCTGGCTCTTTCGGAATTGGGCAGACTTGCGGAATATCGCATAGCTTTGCAAGATTTTTTGTACAATTGCCCCGAGGCAGAACCACAAGCCAAGGAAAATGCTAAACTTTGGCTTTCGGTGATAAACCAAAGCAAAGGTATTTGATGCTATACCCTTTGCCAGCAAATAAATTTTCGTAATGCGTTTTGATATTCCAAATTTCTTGCAAATGGGTGGGCAAGTTTTCTGTTGTGGCGTATAAATCTGCACTGGCGTAAAAAATGGGTAAGTTTTCTTGTTGTGCTATTTCCAAGCTATATTCATACAAAAGCGCACTGTCTGTTTTCAAATGCACAATGCCTTCGGGCTTTAAAATTTGGCGGTATAAATCCAAAAACCTTGGAGAAGTGAGGCGTTTAAGCGGTCTTTTGGGTTGAGGGTCGGCAAAGGTTACCCAAATTTCATCAATTTCCGCTGGGGCAAAAAAACGGGTCAAAAATTCTATGCGGCTGCGCACAAAAGCCACATTTTTTTGCCCTTTTTCAACAGCAGTTTTTGCGCCACGCCATATCCTTGCGCCTTTAATATCCATGCCAACAAAAGCATGCAAGGGGTATTTTTCTGCCAAGCCGAGCGTGTATTCGCCCTTGCCACAGCCCAATTCTAAAACCATTTTTTGTGGTTCTTTGAAAAAATCTGTGCGCCATAAGCCCCGCAAAGCAAAGTTTTCGGATAAACTTTCCAAGGCGGTGGGTTCAAATACATTGGGGAAATTTTTCATTTCCGCAAATCTGCGCAATTTGTTTTTGCCCATAAACGAAGACCAAAAAAGTGCAAATTTAGCTTTTTTTCGTAAATTTGCCACGTGTTTATGCGATTTCTTTTTTCTGTTTTGTTCTTTTTGACTACCAGCCTTGTGCAGGCGCAGAAAAACTACATACTTTCGGACACCCTAAAAAAACATTTGTATAAAATTTCCTCCGAAGAATTTCAAGGCAGGGCATTGGCGTCTTTGGGCGAGAAAAATACGGTGCAATATATCGTGCAGTATTTGCAATATTTAGGTTTAAAGCCACTGCCAAACAACAACGGTTCTTTTTTGCAAAAAGTGCCTTTGTATCGTTATAATTTAAAACAAATTAAATTGTCTTGGGCAGGCGTGCCTTTGGAACCCTTGCAAGATGTTTACTGCTTGCAACACGCACGTCCTAGCAAGGGAAAAACAGAGGAAGTGTTGTTTTTAGGCAATGCGTCCTTTGATAATTTGCGTTTAGACGTGTCGCAAAAAGTGCTTTTGGTGCGTCCCAATCTTGCCCAAAGCATAGATCCTATGGAACACGAGGAGTGGATGTTGCAACTTTTGGGAGCTTGGCGCAAATGGAAAAAACAAGGGGCAAGGGCTTTGATGATTGCCGATGTTTCTTGGTTTGAAGAGGACGGTTATTTGTATAAAACATTTCAAGACCAGCAAAAAAATCCCATTATTACTTTAGCGAGTGTTCAAACGCCTGTTGAACCAGAAGAAGGCGGGTTTTCTATGGCTTTGGAAGATGTTTTTTTTATCAAGCCTGCTATTTTGGACAATTGGCTCTTGCAGACCAAACAGACGTTGCCTAAACATGGCTTTAAAAGAATACCGCTTATTTTGCAGTGGCAGACTGCGATGCGTGAAAAATTAGAAGGCTATAACATTTTGGCTTATTTGGAGGGAACCGACAAAAAGGAAGATTATATCATGATTTCTGCCCACCACGACCATTTGGGTATGAAAGATGAGGTTTTATTTGCTGGCGCAGATGACAACGGCTCTGGCACAACAGCTTTACTCGCCATTGCCAAAAATTTTGCCAAAAATGCCCAAAACGGCAAAAAAACAAAGCGCAGTATGGTGTTTACCTGGTTTGCGGGCGAAGAAGCGGGACTTTTGGGTTCAAAATACTACACCAATTACCAGCCTTTACTGCCTACCGCCAGTATTAAAGCCTTGATAAACGTGGATATGATTGGCAGGCAAAGCACCAAAAATGAAAATTTGTATTATTTGAGTACCGCTCACTTTGATAGGGTGCTTGCGGACTTGGCTAAAATTGCACCCTTTGATTTGACGAATTATTACAGCTATAATTTTGCGGAAGCGGAGAATTTATTCACCCGCTCCGACCATTATTCTTTTGTCAAACAAGGTGTGCCAGCCATATTTTATTTTGGCGGTTTTCATGCGGATTACCACAAAAGCACCGAT
>CANHHI010000104.1 GCA_947460225.1 Flavobacteriales bacterium | reverse complement strand
CAGATTTATTCTGAAAATTATAATAATGCAAATGATGCTCAACTTGATAAAGATATAGCTATTTTGGAACTTTCTAAATCTATCCCTTACAATGAAAAACAAGCCCCAATTCTATTTTACCAAGACGATAAACTGATATTGTCTGATAAAACAACAGTTATGGGTTGGTCAAAGGCTTTGGTTAGTTCTGGTGATGTTTGTGGCACTTTTAATATTCGCCAATCTGCTTGGGTTGCATATCCCACAAATCCATACGACCAAACTAAAATTACCCATGATACAGGACTTGCTTTTGTCAATATCTTTACTGGTGATTGGTGGGCTACCGAAGGGACATATGGTGGAGATAGTGGAGGTGCTTTGGTAGCTGGTAAAAGAGAAAAAAATTACTTAGTTGGCGTAACTTCTGGTGCTAAACTGGTATGGGAACAACAGAATATCTCTAAAAATCGTTCTTATAATGTATTTACACGTATGAGTAGTTTTTATGATTTTTTGTTTCGTTATACGAATCTAAAAGACGCTACCATTTTGGGCAGTGAAACATTGGAAAAAAGCGCAAAATATGAAATCAACACCAATGGAACAGGTTTGCTTGGATTTAGTAAGGTTGAGGTTTATTTGCAAGACATAAAGGCTAAAAAAGAATTGTCTTTGTCTGCTAAAAATGTTGCTGGTTCTGTGAGCGTAACCTTTGACGATTGCCAAATAGAATTACTCAAAAAGAGTTATCAAGGGAAAAAATTGCAGTTGCTATTTAAGTTTTTTTATGGAGGTAAGTATAATAATCAAGTCAGTAAGACGGTTTTGGTGCAAATACTATAATTGTTTTAAAAAGATTTAAATTTCGTTATATTATTATATTAGGGTAGTTTTTTTGATAAACCTATGCAGATAAAAAGAATTTTATTATCTTTGCCTTGTTTAAAACCCATATTATGGCAAAACAGAAAGTGGCAGATTATAGCCAAAAGTTTGGCAAAGAGACGTATATCAAGTGGTACAAAGACATGCTGTTGATGCGCCGTTTTGAGGAAAAAACAGGGCAACTCTATACCATGCAGAAATTTGGTGGCTTTTGCCATTTATACATCGGTCAAGAGGCTGTGGTGGCGGGCACGGTTACTGCCACAAAACCCAGCGACAAACACATGACCGCTTACCGAGACCATGCGCACCCTTTGGCTTTGGGTAGCGACCCTAAGCGTTTGATGGCGGAATTATTCGGCAGAACAACGGGTTGTAGCAAGGGCAAGGGCGGTTCTATGCACTTTTTTGACAAAGAAAAAAACTTTATGGGCGGACACGGCATTGTGGGCGCACAGATTGCCATGGGTGCAGGTGTTGCTTTTGCAGAGCAATACAAAGGCACAGATAGCGTTTGTGTGGTGTCTATGGGCGATGGTGCCGTGCGCCAAGGGGCTTTGCACGAAACTTTTAATATGGCAATGAAATGGAAAATTCCAGCTATATTTGTGATAGAAAATAATTTTTATGCCATGGGTACTTCTGTGGAGCGCACCACCAACGTAACAGAATTGTCTAAGATTGGTTTGTCTTATGATATGCCTAGCGAGGCTGTGAATGGTATGCTACCCGAAGAGGTGCATTTAGCCATGGAGCGTGCGGTGGAGCGTGCCCGAAAAGGCGATGGACCAACGCTTTTGGACATTCAAACCTACCGATACCGTGGGCATTCTATGAGTGACCCGCAAAAATACCGCACCAAAGATGAGGTAGAAAATTACAAAAACCAAGACCCTATTGAGCATGTTTTGGAGGTTATTCGCCAAAATAAATGGCTCACAGCGGAAGAAATAGAACAGATAGAAACCAGCACCAAACAAACCATTGAAGACGCTGTGGTATTTGCTGAAAATTCTCCCTTGCCCGATGCAGAAACTGAGATGTGGCAAGATGTTTATACACAAACTGATTATCCGTATATTAAAGAATAAAATATGGCAGAAATTGTAAGAATGCCCAAATTGAGCGATACCATGACAGAGGGCGTGGTGGCTGCTTGGCATAAAAAAATAGGCGACAAAGTAAAAGCGGGCGATGTGCTTGCTGAAATAGAAACAGACAAAGCCACCATGGAATTTGAATCTTTCCAAGAGGGTGTTTTGCTGTATATCGGCATAGAAAACGGACAAACTGCGCCTGTGGATACCATTTTGGCGATTTTAGGCAAGGAGGGCGAAGATGTGCAGACTTTGCTCAAAGAGGCGAATGCGCCCGTGTCTAAGGCAGTTGCCAAGCCTGTGGAGGAAACACCTAAATCGGTTGCTGTTAGTGCTTCGGTAGAAGTGCCAGCTACGCAAGCGGGGGAGCGGGTGAAAATTTCTCCTTTGGCGAAAAAAATGGCAGAAGAGAAAAATATTCCCTTACATGCAGTGAAAGGCAGTGGCGACCAAGGTCGCATTGTGCGCCGTGATGTGGAAAGTTTCCAAGTGCCTGTGCACAGTTCTGCCAGTGCTTTGATTGGGCAGGTGGCGTTTAGCGAAGAAAACGTGTCGCAGATGCGCAAAACCATCGCCAAGCGTTTGGTGGATAGCAAAACCCAAGCACCGCACTATTACCTGTTTATGGAAATAGACATGGACAACGCCGTGCAAGCGAGAACCGCTTTAAATGCGATGGCGGACGTGAAAATTTCTTTCAATGATTTGGTGATAAAAGCGGCGGCAGTGGCTTTGAAAAAGCACCCCAAAGTGAACAGCCAATGGCTTGGGGATAAAATTAGATACAACCAGCACGTGAATATTGGCGTGGCGGTGGCTGTGGAAGATGGGCTTTTGGTGCCTGTTGTTCGCTTTGCGGATAGCAAAGGACTTAGTCAGATTTCTTTGGAAGTGAAAGATTTTGCCAGCCGTGCCAAAAATAAAAAATTGCAACCTGCCGATTGGGAGGGTAGTACGTTTACCATTTCCAACTTGGGCATGTTTGGCATAGATGCTTTTACCTCTATCATCAATCAACCTGACTCGGCGATTTTGTCGGTGGGGGCGATTGTGCAAAAGCCTGTCGTGAAAAACGGGCAGATTGTGGTGGGCAACCGCATGAATGTGACCTTGGCGGCAGACCATAGAACCGTAGATGGCGCAACAGGAGCAGCGTTTTTGCAAACCTTTAAACAAATGCTTGAAAATCCAGTGAGCATGCTGGTTTAATAAATAGGCAAAAATATTTAAAAACCGTCCAGAAATGGGCGGTTTTTTATCATATTCTGTTTTAGTCTGCGGACATTGTCCGTTTTAGTCTGCCTAACCCCCTTTTTCAAAGGGGGAATTTGCAAACGCATTTTAGGACGATTTCTGTTTCCGTGCCTGCCAAGCAGACTAAAACGCACTATGTGCGCAGATTACGTGCAGGGTATGCCTGCGCACGATGTGCGTGGGCTATGGAATAATTTTGTTGTCTCTAAATTCTTGTAGGAGTCGGATAAACATATCGTGGCTATTTTCCGCACGGTGAAAACCCGCTTGGCGAGACTTGGTAACGTCTGAAATCACATCATAATCGCAACCAAAAATAAAATCTCCAAAACCAAAGGCTGCCAATTGATGCAATTTATAAGGTTTTAAGTCATATTTTTTGACAATATTATCCCAAACCTCGCCTTTGTCTGCCATCCATTGCACCAAAGAAATGGTTTGCGGTTGTTCCAAATCCATGTCAAAGAATTTAGCCAAATCTTTCCACACATGCGACCAGCGAAATAAATCCCCATTGGTTACGTTAAATACATCATTTTTGGTATTTGGACTAGTTCCTGCCCAAACCATGGCTTCTGCATGCAAGGTGGCGTCCATGGCTTGCGCCAACACGTTGTAAGCACCCCATTTTCCTGGGAAACGCAAAGGCAGTCCCAATTCCTTAGCAATGGCGGCGTAGGTGGCAATAATCAAAGGCAAATTCATGGCACTGCCCACTGAAAAACCACACACCACATCTGGACGCAAAACCGTATAATGCCATGTTTTACCCACCTGTTCCTGTTTTAAGAAATCTTCTTGCGTGTAGTAAAAATTTGGTGGCATGTGGCGTGCATCTGTTTCTTTGGCTGGGGTTTTGAAAGGTCCCAAGTGTACGCCGTATGCTTTTACCCCTTCGTTAATGACTACGTGTGCCAAGTTTTTTGCCACAGGCTGAATGGCTTGCAAAATGTTTTTAAGCATCAGCAAATTGGGCTCCACTTCTTCGGCAAATGTCGGCTTTGGGATATACGCCGCATAAAAAACATGCGTAACTTCTTGCAGTTCATGTATTTTTTTTGCCACATCAGCTGGGTCTAGCAAATCCATGCTCACCCACTTTACATTTTCCGCCACCACGGATTCTTTTTCTCTGGCTAATGCGATGGTGTTCCAATCGCTTTGTTTGGCTAAATAGTTGGCGAGGTTTCTTCCGATAACCCCAGAACCGCCAACAACCAATGCTGTTTTTTTTGACATCATAATCAGATTTTATGGTTTTTATTTAAATTTACAAAATATGCGCAAATACAGAGCAGGAAAGCCACTGCGAATCCCAAAAGCGCAAACAAAGGATTGTAAGCAACGCCAAAGGTGCGCAAGGCGAGACCACCTAGAAACGATCACGAGGCAATGCCTATGTTAAAAGCAGAAATATTGCAGGCAGAGGCTATGTTTGTGCTGTTTGGATTTTTTCTGTGTTGCCAAATGAATGATGTAAAACTGCGTGGCTGGCACAATGGCAAAACAGCCCACGCCCAAGCAAAAAAGCAAGATATACACCAAAACGGCTTGTGTGGCAAAAACATATAAAGCCACCATGCAGAGCATTTGCCACAAGCACACCAAAAATACCGTGCGCAAAGGGTTTTTATTGGATAATTTCCCGCCGAAATAGTTGCCCAAGGCAATACCTGTGCCATACAAAAATGTGCAGATACTCAAATATTCCACAGAAATATTGGTGCTACTGCCGAGCCAATGCGCTAAAAACGGAAAAAACACAAAAGAACTGCCAAATCCCAAAATACTCAAAGTATAACCCAATATTATCGGTTTTTCTTTTAGCGTTTGAAATTGGGTGCGCACGCTTGTGCTTATCCCAACTTGAATTTTAGGCAAAAGCAAAAGTGTAGCCACATAACTCAGCGTGCCCAAAAAAGCTATCAAGAGAAAAGCATATCGCCAACCCATGTTTTGTCCCAAAAAAGTACTCAATGGCACGCCAACAATTATGGCGATTGTCAGCCCAGAAAATAAGGTGGCGACTGCCGAGCCTTTTTTGTTTTCCGCCACACAAGCCATAGCAATGGGTGCGCCGATGGCTAAAAATACGCCGTGCGAAAATCCAGTGATAAGTCTGGCAAACAAAAGGCTTGCAAAATCCCAAGAAAAACCAGCCAAGGCGTTGCCACATACGAATAATAAAAGCACCCATAGCACAAGTTTTTTGCGTTCCATATTTTGGCTCATGGCTGTGAGCAGTGGTGCGCCGATTGCCACACCCAAAGCATAAATACTGACCGCCCAACTGGCAGTTTCCAAAGGAATTGCCAGGTCTTTGCTCATCACAGATAGCAAAGCCATGGGGGCAAATTCCGTAACGCCAATGGCAAAAGTGCT
>CANHHI010000103.1 GCA_947460225.1 Flavobacteriales bacterium | reverse complement strand
GGTGAATAATATTCAAAAAACTTCAACAGTTCCAATTGTTCAAAAGGCTTTCCGATTTTTTGAAACAAAAGGCATTTCAGCGAACGGGATAGTAAAACGTATTCAAGCCAATTTCAAATTTGAAAATTGCCTGAGTGCAAACAATGACGCAGAAGCCGAGCAAAACCAAATATTGCTCAACACTTTGGAAGATGAAAACAATCCAATCCGTGCCGTTTTTGCTGTTCAGAAACTGAATGAAGGTTGGGACGTTTTGAATTTGTTTGACATTGTTCGCCTTTACGAAGACCGAGACGGCAAAGACGGCAAACCAGGAAAAACTACACTTTCAGAAGCCCAGTTAATTGGTCGTGGTGCAAGATATTATCCTTTTGCCTTAGCAGATGGACAAGACAAATTTACCCGAAAATTTGATGATGACATTTCCAATAACTTGAAAACATTGGAAGAATTGTATTACCACACCAAAGAAGATAGCCGTTACATTTCAGAATTGAAGAAAGCCCTTGTGGATTCAGGGATTTATGAAGATGATGAAAACCTTGTTACCAAGAAACTATCCTTAAAAAACGATTTTAAAAAAACAGATTTTTATAGAAACGGTCACGTATTCTTTAACAAGAAAATTCCAAAGCGTTTTGACAACATAAAATCGTTTGCTGATTTAGGCGTAAAAAAAACCAATTACCGACACACTTTATCTTCGGGAGTCGGCAGAATGTCGAGTGTATTTTTTGAAATGGAGCCGACACAATCCAATGATGAAGTAATTAAAACCAAAGATGTAAAGCTGACTGAAATTCCAGAAAACACAATTCGTTTTGCATTAAGCCAAAACCCATTTTTCTATTTTGATAATTTATACCATTACTTTCCGTGTGTTGGTTCGCTTTCTACTTTCATTGACAGCACAGACTTTTTAGCAGGTTTAGAAATCACATTTAGCGGAACAGCTAACAGACTGAAAGAAATTAACCATTTCGACTACCTACAAGCCTTAAACGGACTTCTGCAAAGCATTGAAGCCGACATAAAGAGCAATTCAACAGAATACGAAGGTTCGGACTATATCCAAGAACCTATTCACAAAGTTTTCAAAGACAAGGAAATTCGTGTTGAAAAAGACAGTGAACGAGCAGATGGACAAGAAACATTGGTAGCCAACGAGCCTTGGTATGTTTATAATGCCAACTATGGAACAAGTGAAGAAAAGAAATTTGTAGAACTTTTTTCAAGACGTTTTGAAGGACTGAATCAAAAGTTTGAGAACATTTACCTAATCCGCAACGAAAGAGAAATTAAAATCTATAACAAACTCGGACAAGCATTTGAACCAGATTTTTTGCTGTTTTGTAAAGAAAAAAGAGGTGAAAAAATGACTTTTCAGGTTTTCATAGAACCAAAAGGAGAGCATTTAAAAGGTCAAGACAATTGGAAAGAAGTCTTTTTGCAAAAAATCAGAACTGAACAAAAGACAATCAAAATTCACACAGACACATATTTGATAACAGCCGTTCCGTTCTATAATTACAAAAACGAAAACGAATTTAAGAAGATATTAGAAAATACATTAAACGAGCCCCCGCAAATTGAAATCTGAAAACCACAGACGGTCATTGTCCGTGTCCATTGATTACCTTGCCTGCCGAAGGCAGAAAACGTGCAGGGTTTGCCTGCGCCCGTGCGTAGCACGGATTAAAACGGTCTATGACCGAAAACCGCCCCCAAATGGGAGCGGTTTTGTATGGTTAAATAGTTTGAAATTATTTCGTCAAAGACACTCTTCTAAACGCCGTGCAAGTCAGTCCGGCTTCCATGCCGTTCATGTATTGCGCCACTGTTTTTTTCGCATCGTCAATAAATTCTTGTTCTAACAAAGTGCTTTCTTTAAAGAATTTTGCCAATCTACCTTGTGCAATTTTCTCTGCCATTTCAGCAGGTTTGCCTTCGTTAATGGCTAATTCTTTTGCCACTGCAAGCTCTCTGTCAATGGTTTCTTGGGTTACCGCACTTTTGTCCAAAGCAATTGGGCTCATCGCCGCCACTTGCATAGACACTTGTTTGGCAGCTTCCGCAGCTTGTGCAGAGTTTTTGTTCACCGCCACCAAAGACACCAATTTATAACCCGGGTGGTTATAAGCCGTTACCAGTTCTCCTGTGATTTTTTCGTAGCTTACAAGGTCTATTTTCTCGCCAATCACACCGATTTGCTCCACAATTTTATCCCCAATGCTTATGGTCGCATCATAAGGCAAGTTTTTCACTGCCTCTGCGCTTTCCGCTTGGTTTTTCATGGCTATATCCAAAATCGTTTTTGTCATTTGAATAAAACCTTCGTTTTTCGCCACAAAATCAGTTTCACAACCTAGTGCCATGGCAAAACCTATTTTGCTATCCGCACTCACCGCCGCCAAAGCAACGCCTTCTGTGGTGTTTCTATCGCTACGGTTTGCTGCCACTTTTTGCCCTTTTTTGCGCAAAATATCCACGGCTTGCTCCATATCACCCTGTGCTTCTTCCAAGGCTTTTTTGCAATCCATCATGCCAGCACCTGTGCGCTGTCTTAAATCGTTTACTTGTTGTGCAGTAACTTTCATGGTTTCTTATTTTATCTTTTAAAAACTAAAATACAAAGGGCTAAAACAAGATAACCTTATTCTAGCCTCTCTGTATTACATAAATATTTTTATTCAGCATCCTCAGAATGCTCCACTTTGTGGGCTTTCTTTGGTTTTGCTTGTTCTATGGCGTGTTGTTCAGCTTGCTCTTTATCTTTGGCGTGGGCTGCTTTGCGTGCTGCCATACCTTCTGCATAAGCATCTGTAACCACTTGCATGATTTTATCAATAGAGCTTGCCGCATCATCATTTGCAGGAATAGCAAAATCCACCAAATTAGGATTTGCATTGGTATCAACCATAGCAAAAATTGGAATACCCAATTTTGTTGCCTCTTTCACTGCCAAGTGTTCTCTGCGAATATCCACCACAAACAAAGCCGAAGGAATTTTTGTCATCTCTACGATGCTACCAAAAACAAGCTCCATCTTATCTCTTTGTCTGGACAATTGCAAACGCTCTCTTTTTGACATGGTTTCAGCCGTTCCGTCTTGAAACATTTTGTCAATGGTTTGCATTTTTTTAATCGTTCTGCGGATAGTGGCAAAGTTTGTCAACATACCCCCAGACCAACGCTCTGTAATCAAAGGAACACCCAAAGGTTTCACTCTGCTTTCCATGATTTCACGGGCTTGTTTTTTAGTCGCTACAAAAAGCACACGTTTACCAGATTTTGCAATTTGGTTCATGGCTGCTGCCGCTTCCTCCAATTTGGTTACGGTTTTGTGCAAATCAATAATATGCACGCCGTTTTTTTCTCCAAAAATATAAGGAGCCATTGCAGGATTCCATTTGCTACGCATGTGTCCAAAATGAACACCTGCTTCTAAAAGTTCTTCAAAGGTTACTTTTGACATTTAATTTGAATTTAAAGTTTACGTTCTATCGTATAGCAACACTTTGGTAGTTTCCAAAAGAAAGTCCAAAGTGTTTAGATGCTAAACTTATTTGATAATGCAATAAGCAAGAATTAACGCTTACTGAATTGGAATTTTTTCCTCGCTTTTTTGCGTCCCGGTTTTTTACGCTCTACTTTTCTAGAATCACGTGTGGTAAGTCTTTCCTCTTTCAATTGTGGTTTCAATTGTGGGTCTAACTCAATAAGCGCACGGCTGATTGCCAAACGAACCGCTTCCACTTGACCTGTAAAGCCTCCGCCTTGCACATTCACGTTTACATCAAATTGCCCCTCCGTTGCAGTTGCCATAAAAGGCTGCTGCACTTTGTATTGCAAAGTAAAAGTCGGGAAATATGTTTTATAATCACGTCCATTCACCAAAACGTTACCTGCGCCAGACTGCATATATATGCGTGCCACTGAGGTTTTTCTTCTACCAATGGTATTGATAATTTCTGCCATAACTAATCAGCCAAAAAATGCTATCTAATTTCTTTAAGTTCTACTGTTTGAGGAGCTTGTCCTTGTTGTTTATGTTCAGCACCTGCATACACATGCAAATTGCCAAAAATCGCTCTGCCTAATTTGGTTTTAGGAAGCATACCTTTGATGGCTTTTTCCAACATAGCTGTTGGGTGTTTCGCCATAAGGTCTTTTGCAAGGATAGTTCTTTGACCACCAGGGTGTCCTGTGTAGTGCACATACTCCTTATCTTCCCATTTGTTGCCACTAAGCTCAATGGCATTTGCATTGATGATTACCACGTTGTCTCCACAATCCATGTGGGGCGTGTAATTCACCTTATGCTTACCTTTTAACAATCTAGCCACTTGGCTTGCCAAACGACCTAATCTTTGCCCTTTTGCATCAATGAGCAGCCATTCTTTCTTAATGTCTGCTGGGCTTACTGAAATAGTTTTGTAACTAACTGCGTCCACGTCTTTATAACTTTAAAATAAGTGTTCTATTGATATATGAGTTTGCAAAGGTATTAAAATTTCCGCAAACAATCCAAATATTTTTTATTTTTTTATTCAAATCTTTTTATTTACTGCCTCTGAAACGTTTATCAGGTGGTCTCCAATTCTTTCAAGGGCATAAAATATATTGTTAAACATAATCCCCGATTGAATATTCCATTCGCCTTGTTCTATTTTTTGCAAATATTGGCGTTTAAATTCGCTCATCAGCTCATTTATTTCTTTTTCTGTGGCATAAGCGTTATTCAAAGCATTTTCACCTTGTTCTGCCATAAATTGGTTGAGCATTTCTTGAAAAGCCTGTTCCACCAAGCCTATCATCACCTCCAATTTCTCTATTTGGTCTGCACCAAATTCCATGGACTCCGCTTGTTTTTTATGCAAATCTCGGCTAATGTTGTAGCAAATATCGCCAATGCGTTCCAAATCATGCGTTATAGCGAGCATGGAGCGCAAAGCCACCGAACTTTTATCGGAAAGTCCTGTTCTAGCCACTTGGGTTAAAAAATTCACAATAGCTTCTTCAAAACGATCGGTAATGATTTCGTTTTTGCGCACCCTATCCAGTAAATCTTGTGTTTCTTGCTTATCCGTGCTGCAAGACATGCGTTTAAGCATATCAAACATGCGTTTGGTAATGCGGGCGAATTTAGTAATCTCTTTTTTAGCCTCTAAAAGCGAAAGTTCAGCCGTACTCATCACCCCAGCGGTGATGTATTCCAATTTAAAGGTATCTTCTTCCTTGCCTAAATTTTGGGATTTTTTATTGGGCACAAATTTGACCACCAATTGTTCTATTTGTGGCACAAAGCCAACCAAAAGTAAAGTGTTTATAATATTAAAGGAACTGTGGAAAAATGTAAGCGCATACCTTGTGGCATCATTGTCTGAACTAATAAAAGACGATTGAGGTACCACATAATTGTCAAAGAAATCAAACACCCAATGCGTAAAATAATTGAAAATGCACAGCATCCAAACCGCCCCAAACACATTGAAAATAAAATGCGCCCGAGCTGCTCTTTTGGCATGCGTATTTGCCATAACTGCCGCTAAATTCGCCGTAATGGTTGTGCCGATATTTTCGCCTAGCACAATAGCTGCCGCCAAAGTGAAGGGTAATCCTGAATCTATAAAAGTAAGCGTAAGTGCCATGGCTGCACTAGACGACTGCACCACAATGGTGAG
>CANHHI010000102.1 GCA_947460225.1 Flavobacteriales bacterium | reverse complement strand
ACTGCTCGGTATCCATGCCATTTTCCATGACTGAAAACGATTTGGTAAGTGCTTCCGTGTATGCAATTAAACGCTTTATTTTGCTAAAAAAAATATTTTTGTCAAAAGGTATGCTTTGCAATTGCTTGATTTCATGTTGCATCAAAGAAAAATACAATTCTGTGATTTGGTGATAGACAATAAAAATTTGCTCATCGGGATAGTCTGTGAGTGGATTTTGCAGGGTCAAAAGCGTGTCTAGGGCGATGTAATCTGCATAAAATAAAGGTTTTCTCAGCAATGGCACCTCCAAAAAGGCTTCCATAGATAGATTGTCTTGACTGGCTTTTTCTTGTGCAGCTTGCCACCACACTTGTTCGCTTGTTGGGTTCATACGGTATAATTTTGGGTTGAAGTTACTGTTTTTCTCGCTAAAAAAATGTACATTTGCATCATGATTTTTCAACAAATTATCCATTTGACTACGGATTATCTGAGCAAAAGAGCCTATCCGATACTTGGAACGGCTATGGTGATGTTTACGCTACTCTTGGCTTTACAATTTACGTATATTGGTTTGTCCAAAGAAAAAACGCAAGTGATTCGCATGGACTTTACAGAACCTCCAAAAGAAGAAACGCCAGCTGAAACCCATACGGCATCTAACCGCAGTAGCCAAGAAGAGGTTTTAGAGAAAGAAAATTATAAAAAACTGCGCAAAGAGGTGGAAGCCAGCATGGCATCTATTGAAAAAACTTTGCAAAGTGCAACAAAACCCAATAGCGAAAGCGTGGCAAGTCAAGCAGAATCAGCCATCAGCACCCAAGAAACCGAAAAACAGCAAACACCTCAGAAAACGCAGGCAGAAAAAAGCCAAAAATCCTATACGGGAAGGAGTTTATACGAAGTGTTTTTGTTGCAACGCAAAGTGGTGAAAGAAGCACCGCCTGTGTATAAGTGTCAAGGGGCAGCGCAGGTTTTGGTGGATATTTGGGTGAATACGGAAGGGAAAGTAACCAAAGCCAAAGCGCAGATGATTTCTAAAAGTTCCGCAGAAGATGATTGTTTTTTACAAGCCTCTATGCAAAGTGCATATCAAACGGGGTTTAATGTTCGGAAATCCGCTGACAATCCCCAAAAGGGAAAAATTATCTTTACTTTTTTGGCGCAATAAGCATATTTTTTTTACCTTTGCACAAAAATTTAAACTGGCAACTATGAAATCTAATGCTTCAAGCGAAAAAAACACGGAATTAAAGGGTAATGAACGATGTGCTGTTTGTAAGTTTTGGGATAAAAGCACACTCAAATACGGCTTATGTAAAAAATTGGAATTGAACAAATCTGGGCTTTCCAACTTGCGTTTTGAAGAAGAAACTACGGCAAAAATAGCCACGATTATGACACACAAATCTGCGGTGTGCGATGCTTTTAAAGCAAGAGATGGCAGATATGTTTCCACACGCACCAAGCTGGTAGTTGCAAGACGTGCTAAAAATCCAGAACTAGATCTACCAAAAGCAGAAAATACTGAAAACATAAGTAAAGTAAGTGCTGTACTTAAAAACTTTTTTAGCAAAAAATCTGAATAATGGGCGCAATAATTGTTTGGCTCAAACAACATAAAAACACCTTGCAAAAATTTGTCAAGGTGTTGTTTTTTTTCGCTTTACTGGACACCACTTTTTATCTAGCACTTTGTTATTACAAAGGCTATGGCATTTCTGGGGTGCACGTGGAATTATTGCTTGTGGCACGGCTCGTTTCTGCCAGCATTTTACTGGTCTATCTCATCAAACCATGGGCTGTAAACAAAGACTATTGGCACACACTGGGCATCAAAACATTTGAGACAGTTTGGCTATTTAGATTTTTGATGCTTTACGCCACGTACGCTTTTCTTTTGTTTGAATTGAAAAATGCGGGTTTATTGCCAGACGAAGACACTATGCCAGGTTTGGTTAAACTTGCCAAAGAAAAAACGGTGCTTTTTGTGTTTGCCGTTGTGATTTTAGGGGCTGGTATAGAAGAATTTATATTCAGAGGCTTGCTCATTGGCAATCTTATTCGTGAAAAAAGCAATCCGCATGTTGCGGTATTTTTCTCCGCCTTTTGTTTTGCCATTATTCATTTGCAATACACCCCCACCACGCTTTTGCTCATCATGCCCATTGGCTTAATTTTGGGATACAGCAGATATTACAGCGGGTCTATATGGCTTGCGTGCTTGCTACACGCTTTGCACAATTCCCTTATTTTTTTGGAGTAAGTGCATACAAAACAGGGTTGCTCGGACTTGCTTCCGCTTGTAAAAGCAAAACTTGTAAGTTTAACAAATATAAACCCTCTGACAATGGCTTTGAACACCTTATCAATTCGGTAATGGTGGCGTTTTCTCTGTATCCGCCTTGTTGATCGCTAAAAAATGCTTTGTGTGCCAAAAGTTTTCCACCATCTGCTATGGGGTCTATGGACGTTGTGCTCAACAAAATATGGCAAATACCACGTTTTGCCAATGCGCTGGCTAATTCCTCTTCTAGGTGAAATTGATGGCTTTCGCTGACAAAAACCAAAGCCTCTACGCCGTTTTGTATTTCCCCCAAAACAGTATCTTCTAATATAAATAATTCGCCTTTTTGCAACACATTTACTTGAATAACTTGGGCGAAAAAATGATATTTTTCCAAATGTATGGGTTCTATATCTGGGGCAATGTGCGCAAAGTTTTCGGTGTGCGTGCCGTGGTCGTGTATGTTCATCACGATACCCGTGGCATTGACGCTATCGCCTTTTGCGATGCGGTAAAGTGCTTGCAATGCGAGCGGTTCTGCCCCAAAAGCAAAGCCTTTTTGCCCATCTTGAATGGGCAGCGCCAAAAGGATTGGTTTGGATAAATCTGCTTGGTAACAAATACCTTGAAAATTTATGTCTATGTTCATGGCAAGTAGAAAAGTTCTGTACTGATGTAATCGGCTATTTTTTTGCCCGATGCTGTAAGGGCAAAATGCCCCGTGGGCAAGGCAAGCATATTTTGATTGTCTAAAAATGTTTGCATTTTTTGCTGGGCATGGTTTTTGAATGTCAAACCAAAATGCGTGGCAATGTGCGCCAAAGAAAATCCCCACATCGTGCGCAAAGCAATGAGCACATACTCGTTGTAACGCTCGTGTAAAACCAATGCCTCTTCTTGATACACAGTTTTACCCGATTCTATGGCAAGCATGTAAGTATGGTTATTGCTTGGGTTCATGCGTCTAACTTGCCCATCAAAACTGTGCGCCGCTGCGCCTATGCCCAAATAAGGCTCTGCCTGCCAATACGCTGTGTTGTGCCTGGCATATTGCCCGTGTTTGGCAAAATTGGATATTTCATAATTTTCGTAGCCCTGCGCTGTTGCCATGTCTTGCAAAATATCCCAATGCGCAAGTGCATTTTCCACAAGCGGTGGGGACATTTTGCCTTGTGCAATCCAATTGTGCCACACTGTTTTTTCTTCCAAATGCAAGCAATAGGCTGAAAAATGTGGGGGCTGATAAGCAAAAGCCTTACGCAAATTTTCTTTCCACGCCTCTCTACTCAAATTGGGCAAGCCATACATCAAATCCAAAGTAAAAGCAGGAAAACCCACTTTCACTATCAAATCCAAAGCATGCTGGGCTTGCGCTGTGTTGTGCGCTCGGTTCATAAATGTTAAATCCTCCTGCCGAAAAGACTGAACGCCTATGCTCAAACGGTTTATGCCCAAATTTTTATAAAAATTCAATTTTTCCAGCGTAGCATCTTCTGGGTTTAACTCCAAAGTAATCTCGGCATTTTCGGCAATGTGAAAATGCGCCAAAATGCCCTGCCACAAAACCACCAACTCTTGCTCACTAAGCAAACTGGGCGTACCACCTCCAAAATAAACGCTTGTCAAAACTGGACTTTTCAATTCAGCCTTGCGCAAACCCATTTCTTGCACCATAGCTTGCACCATGCGCAAACGGTAACTTTGCTGGGTAGAAAAATGAAAATCGCAGTAATGACAAGCCTTTCTACAAAAAGGCACGTGCAAATACAGCCCTGGCATTAGTTTACAATATCCAATTCTTTCAAAATATGCTCGGACGAAGCAAATTTATCCAAAATAAACAAAATATACTTGGCATCTACCGCTATATTTCGGCAAACATCTGGCGCATAATAATAATCACTCATGGTGCTTTCCCAAGTTCTATCAAAATTTATCCCAATAAATTCACCCTTAGCGTTCAGCACGGGAGAACCTGAGTTTCCGCCAGTGGTGTGGTTAGAGGCAATAAAACAAAGGCGCATAGAACCATCTGGATATGCGTATTTTCCATAATCTTTATTTTCAAAAAGCTCGTGCATTTTTGCTGGCAAATCATATTCATAATCACCTGGCAAATATTTTGCCATCAAACCCTCCATGGTGGTATAAAATTTGGTTTTTGCGCCATTGTTTGGCTTTACGGATTCTACTTTCCCATAAGCCACACGCAAGGTAAAGTTTGCATCTGGGGCAAAAACTTTGTCGGCAAAAACATGTTTTTTAATTTTCACGTATTCGTGCATCAATTCTTCTTCTTTGTCGTCCAAAAGTTTGTTTTGACTCAGCAAATGATCCACCATAGGCGTCATGGCTTTATGGAAATAAGTCAAGGGGTCGTTTTTAAAGTCTTCTTTGAGCTTTTGTTCTTTGACTTTTTGCAAATAAGTCGCCAAATATTTAGGTCTAAAAAAAGTATTGGCATACAATTCTTCTACCATTTTATTAAAATCGCCTTGATATTTATCCACATACGTAGATAAGCTGGTTACAAAATACGGCGATATATTGTTGTACATTTCCCGCACCAAAACTTCAAAAAGTTTTTTCTCCAATTCCAAATTGGTTTGGCTGTAAAACTCCTCCGATAATTTATTGATTTGGTTTTTCTTTTCCGAAAAACTCATGTTGCTGTCTATCAATTTGGCGAGCTTTGTGTATGTTTTAAAAATATCTGGTCCAGCCATGCGCCATTGCAAAAAATATTCCTTAGCCACACGAAAACGTTCCGCCTGCTTATAAATCATTTGCAAGTCTTGCAAAGTATTGGTAAAATTCTGTTTTCTAAGGGTGTCTTTCGCCAATTTCGCCAAAATTTCCTCTTCTTCTTTTTGTTTTTCTTGAATGACTTTATATCTGCGCAAAAAACGCTCTTGCCCTTGCCATTTTTTCCAAGCGTTTGCCACGCTGGCTTGTTTAGCGGTATAAAGCATACGGGTTTTCTCGTCTTCACGCATGGCAATATCCATTTCTTGCAAAGCCAAAGTGCGCATTTTGATTTGTATGGGCAAAGTATTTTTAAGCAAATACGTTAAGCTGTAAGAACTCAAATGTTGCGCTGTTTTACCAGGAAAACCATAGACCCAAGCAAAATCATTTTCCGCAACACCTTTATTGGATATTTTTAAGTATTTACTGGCTTTATACGGCTTATTGCTCGTGCTGTACTCAACAGGATTGTTTAAATCATCTGCATAAATTCTAAATACGGAAAAATCCGCATTGTGCCTTGGAAAAACCCAGTTGTCTGAATCCACCCCGAATTGTGCCAAACTGTGTGGCGGTGCGCCTACCAAGCGCACATCTTCAAAACGCTGTGTGGTGAATAAGAAATAAGACGTGCCATAATCAAAAGGCAAAATTTTGTACTGCAAATAAGGCTTTTGCGCTTGTGCAGCAATAATGTTTTGAATATTTTGTTTGATTTGTACATCTCTGCGATTTTCGGACACGGTATCCATGCCCTGCAAAACCAAGTGAGACACCTCCTCTATGGCTTTGATAAACGTT
>CANHHI010000101.1 GCA_947460225.1 Flavobacteriales bacterium | reverse complement strand
GTATCTGGATTTGGCAATGTGGCATGGGGTGCAGTAACTAAAATTGCCGAACTTGGTGGCAAAGTGCTTACGCTTTCTGGTCCCGATGGGTTTATTTACGACAAAGATGGCGTGAGTGGCGAAAAAATAGATTTTATGCTGGAGATGCGTGCCAGTGGCAAAGATGCTATTGAGGAATATGCCAAAAAATTCAAAGTGGAGTTTTTCAAAGGCAAACGCCCTTGGAGCATCAAAGTAGATGTGGCGATGCCTTGTGCTACCCAAAACGAGCTAGATGCCCATGATGCAGATGAACTGTTGAAAAATGGTTGCGTTTGCGTGGCGGAAGGGGCAAATATGCCCACAACGCCAGAGGCGTTGGAAAAATTTTTGGCGGCAAAAATTTTATTCTCGCCAGGCAAAGCCTCTAATGCAGGTGGGGTTGCTACTTCTGGTTTAGAAATGTCGCAAAATTCTATGCGTCTTTCTTGGTCAGCCCCAGAGGTTGATGCCAAGTTGCACCAAATTATGCAAAACATTCACGGTGCTTGTGTGCAGTATGGCAAACAAGCCGATGGCTTTGTCAATTATGTACAAGGTGCAAATATTGCAGGTTTTGTCAAAGTAGCTGATGCTATGTTGGCAGAAGGTGTGGTGTAATTTTTACTGATAATACTTGAAAAGGGAGCTTTGCCTCCCTTTTTTTATGCAAAAAAGTGAAAAAAATCAAAAGAAAAGTGTAACTTTGCAACCGCATACATTTAAATATCTAGTTTGGGAGCCTCGCTAGAACAAACAGCAAAGGTGCGTCAAGCTCCTGTGCTCCAACCTGACGACAACCCGCATCTGGGTGTCCCTAGCTGAAAAGCTTATGGTATTTAAGTGTATGCAACAAATAAATACGTCAGGTTGGTTTTTTTTCGCTAGATGCGTAAAAATTCCAACCTTACATATCCGAAAAAAAAAACACAACCAAGGGTTGTGCTTACGCTATATTAAATTCCCCCGTCTGCGTTGTTATTTTCACTTCCACGAAAATTATAGATACTATACAACAGCAAGGGCGGGGGAATTTATTTTCTATGGTTTTGCTTGAAACAAAAGCCAAACCACAAAGGTATATCTTTTTCTGTTGTTTTCAAAATACGCTTTTAGAAAAACCCATATAGGCGTTCTTTTTCACAGACATAGTCCGCACGCAGAGCCTGTTTTAGTCTGCTTCGCAGGGCATCAGAGATGCTTTAATCTGCTTCGCAGGCGTTGTAATCGTTAGGTTATCTAGCCCGTGCGTAGCACGGATTAAAACAGGCTATGCCTGCAGATTAAAACGGACTATGTCCGCAAATTTTGGTTGAGAATTTTACGCAGGTATCCAGATAAATTTATAACGATTTTGGTAATCTATACCAGCATCTGGAATAACACGAATATTGGCTTCTACGGGTGAAGTAGGTGCAAACAATTCTGGAAATCCCGAAAAAATACTCGGCATAGTATATTGTAATCTAATAGAAAAAGGCTTACAACGAGCATACACATAAAACGTGCCACCCTGCAACAAAGTACTCTCTGCAATGCCAATGATTCCATTATCCGCAGAAGTTTTATCCACTATTACATAAGCACAAGTACTAGATGTAGCAAAACTCACTGTAAAATTCTTTTGAATGCTGGCATCTGCAGATACGTACTTTACTTTGACTTTGTAGGTTTTTTGCTTGCCTTGATAGGATACCGTGTATAATAAATTATCGCCATACTGGCTAAAATCTTGGGCTACCAAACTGGCAGGCGAAATCACGGAATTGTCGTTATACAATTCTATTCTAGGTTTTAACTTGCGAATGTCTATGTAAGGCGCATCGGGTATTCTGTTGATTTCAAAAGTAATTTCTCCACTAGAAGTTTCCACAAGCCCTGTGATGTCTTTTTTGATTTGCGGATTGTCTCGTGTGAGAATTTCAAAATGCTTGATACGCAAAGCATCTGTTGGCATTAAGTTATCCTTTTCGCAGGCTGTAAATAAAAAGGCTAAAAGCCAAAGTTTTGAGGTTGTTTTCATGGTTAAGATGATTTAAAATGATAAATTAAGCCCCCGCAAAAACTATTTTCCATAAAATACTTTCGCAGGGGGCTGTTTTTTATTCCCACATAAAAACAGGGAAAATATCGGTGCTGGGTTTCCATACGGCAAAATTAAAGCCCAAACTGCTTTGGATTTGCTGGGCATTGCCTGCGCTTACACCTTGCAAAATTTTCACTTTATCCTGTTCAAAAAAAGCCAAAGCCGTGGTTTTTGCACCCACAAAGCCACTGCGCACCACCCGTGCATCAGACTCACCGGGGGCAATATCGTAGAGCGTTCCTCGGCTACTCAAAGTAGAATTTGCACCCGTTTTCAATCGGGTATAGACTTGCTCTACTTGGTAACCATCTGCTTTATTTAAACAACCTACAATGCCTCCGACTTCGGTATCCCCTGAAATACTAGATTCCAAATTATTTGCCATGTCCACATAAGCCCCTTGCACTTTGGCGTTTTTGAGCATAGTGCCCACAATACCGCCTACACAACGATGCCCACCCGTTACCCTAGAACCCGTAAAAGCCACTTCTTGCACAAAAGCATCGCCCAATAAGCCCGCGATACCCCCTGTGTTTTCAGCTTGGTTACCCTTTACTCTTTTATGCACCTTGGCTTGGTTTAAACTGATAGAACTCATGCCGACAATACCACCCACCTCTCTAATGCCTTCCACAATTACATTGGTGAAAACTTGGCGCAAAGCACCTTGATTGACAGACTTATAAAAAGCAACCCCAGCAATGCCTCCGACACCTTGAAGACCTTTCACGTGTACATTGTAATAGTTTAAATCATCTGGCATACTTTCTACGGTGATGTTTTTAATTTCTCTATCGGTGCGCAAATAACCTACCAAAGCGCCCACCAAATTTCTACCCTCTATATGGCTTACACGTAATTTCAAATTTTTTACACTGCCTCCATCTATCACCCCAAAAAGCCCAACCCCATTGGGATAATTAGTGATATCGCTCTTGTCTATGCGGATGTTGGTAATGCTGTGGTTTTTTCCGTCAAAACTGCCTGTAAAAGGCTTGGCATAATTGTCTTTTTTATACTCAAATGGTTTTAGGTACCCTGCTGGTGTGGCAACCGTATCTGTAACAACACTGCCAATATTGTTGCTCGTGTATTCAGGAAATCCAGCTTGTCCAATGGGTTCAAAGCCAAAAAAAGGTGCACCATTGTACCAGTCTGCATAATTGGGCATCACAATATCTTGTTCCAAAGTATAATTGCCCGCCAAGTCCAAACGCATTTTATCCAAATCCTCTAAATCATAAACGCCGTATTTGTTGACTATAAAATCTGGTCTAAGTATAGTGTGCGTTTGCGCACCCAATTGCACTTCCACTTTGAGGGTATAAGTATTGTCCCTCACCCTTTGCCAATCCACAGGCACAAAAATTTCCACATCTTCTTGCGCAGGTAGCGTAATGGATTTGGAGGTGCTGGCAAACAAAGCCCCATTCAAAAACAGCCTAACCTGTGCCGTTCCTGTATAAGTATTGGCATCTAAATTTTGAAAGTAAACCGCATAAAATTTGCTTGTTCTATTTTTTACACTGATGGTGTCTCTGTCAAATTGACCAAATGGGCTTTCTATCAAAATATTTTGGTCTTTTTGATAGGTTTGCCCATTTTTGAACAAACTAAAACGCAAAGTGTAAAGTTTGCCAGCAGGCAAACTCAGCCAAGGCACAGCAAAAGACACCACTTCTTTGCTCACATTACTCACCAATAAGTCTTTATTTTCTTGGAAAATCTGCTTTTGCGCCTCTAATACTTGAATATTTGTAGGTAAGGTTTCGCCGACCACTACCCCAAGATTGGACAAACGCTGCACGGTTACCTGCAAATCTTGGCTCATCTGCGCTGGCGTGGCTATGCCCGCAGGGCTAAATGTTACCGACACATTGCCTGGAAAAGCCACTCGTGGCATTTCTGTGCGTGGATTAACGGTGCTTTTCTTACAAGCCACCATGCCTAATATACCTAGGCTTAAAAATAAATTTTGTTTGAGTTTGAATAACATATTTTTCAATTTTTTTAGTTGTTTAGAATTTTTCATCATGGAATTCACAAATAAATGGAGAAACATTACCGCTGTTGTAACACCAATCATAACCATACCCGCAATTACCCTGAAAACAATATTCAAATCTTTTGAGCAAGTTCTTATAATTTTCACTATTCTCGTTAAGAATGGGATTGCCTTTCAAGGATAAAGCACTAAAATAAATTGCACCTCTTTGCAAAACAATATCAGGCAAAGAACTTATCTTATTGTTTTTAAGATGCGCCCAAACCATACTTTTCCTAAGCCCATCAAAAAATGAATTGGGTATAGTTTGAAATCTATTGCCCTCTATAACAAAAAACCCAAGTTTAGGAAAATTCAAATTATCGGGAAAAACATCTATGCCACAATTGTAAATTTGCAAATAAGTCAGTTCCTTAAACTCGTTAAGCCATGCAGGTATGGTACGCCAATTTGCACCCCCAATACTCAAATAATTGATATTTTTTAGGCTCTTCAAGTTTTCTATATCGCCTGTTTTGTTGTATATTTCCAATTTTGTGAGTGCTTGCAAAGTGTCTATTTCTTCGGGCACATCGCCAAACTTACTCCCCATTCTTAATTGTTGCAATTTAGGCAAGCACCGCACATAGTGCCAAAATTTTTCATTCACTGGAAAATCGGGGGGCGTAATGTGTGTGGGCGCAACAACATCTACTTGCAAAATATGGGTAGCGTTTTTAAAGTCTGCACGAGGATTGGATTGACTGCTATAAGTCATGCCATCATAACGGTATCCCACCCATAAAAACTCACTCTTTGGGAAACTATCCACCAGTTTTTTAAGCCAATAGCTGGTGGGTTGGTCTGCACAAAATTCTCCTTTATACACCAAAGGCTCTAAAAAGTAATACTTTGAAATGCCTTGCTCTTGCAAGGTGATAAACAAAGTAAAACCGCTCTCTTTAAAGCCTTCCATGTCCAAAGCAAAAACCGCTTTTTGCTCCGCCACCTCTAAATCAATGCTACGCTCTATCATTTGATTTTTACCTTGCACACGATAATGCAAAAGCATAGATTTGGCAGGCACTTGAATTTTATCCAACAAAACTTCCACCTTGCGAAAACTCAAATATTCGTCCTTATCTAATTTACGCTCAACATTCGTGTAAAATTCCTTGCGCTCGTGGAACAAAGCCAGCATGGGCGCAGTAAAGCGTAAAAATCCTGTTTCCTTGCTTTCTTGCTTGATTTTCAGGTAATAATCAATGTCTGTTTTCTCTTTCAACACACTCACATCAGCTATCACTTTGGCTTTGCCCTCAGACACAATGCCCCCCAACTGCTTGCTGTATTTCTGGTCTGGGTAATGCGCCACTTCTACAAAGCCCTCAAAAGCCAAATCTTTGAGTTCAATCACGGCTTTTTTGAGTTCTTCCGTGTTGTCTTGCAAGTGGTTATACACATAATAAGGCTGTGTGAAAGCCCCTTGTGCGTTGCTGGGCAAATCCGTTAAACCGCCCCCAGAATTTCGGTGTTTTTTCTTGCAGTTCAAAGTCAAAAGCACTGCCGATAGGATAAAAAAATGATATATTTTCATGGTGTTGGTTTAGTATGTAGCAAATGTAAGAATAAGAAACGAACCAAAATCTAAAAAATAGTTAATTTTTCATTTACAACAGCTTTTATGTAATAAAATTTTTATTTTTTAACGAATTTTTAAGTTTGTTTTACAAAAAATGCCCAAAGCATTTATGCGGGTTTCAGAAGTGCAAAAAAGTATGGTTTCTTTGTGCTGGACTGGGCTGGTTGTAGATGGT
>CANHHI010000100.1 GCA_947460225.1 Flavobacteriales bacterium | reverse complement strand
GTACTACGAACGTTTGCCTAAACCAACAGCTTTGGCTTTGGAAGAATACGAGCAAAAAAAGATTTTTTGGAGACACAGAACCCAAGAAAATCAAGAAGGTGAAGAATAAATAAATCTGACGATATGCCACTCAAAGGCAAAAAAATTATACTCGGCATCAGTGCGAGCATAGCTGCATACAAAAGTGTGCAGCTTGTTCGGCTATTGGTGCAACATGGCGCAGAGGTGCAAGTCTTACTGACCCCTGACGCTTTGGCTTTTGTCAGTCCGCTCACACTGAGCGTGCTTGCACAAAGACCTGTTTTACACAGTTTTACAACAAATGACGGCACGTGGAATAACCACGTAGAACTAGGTTTATGGGCAGATTTATTTGTGATTGCCCCTGCCAGTGCAAATACTTTGGCTAAAATGGCTAATGGGCTATGTGATAATCTGCTGCTGGCAACCTATTTAAGTGCGAGATGTCCTATTTGGCTTGCGCCAGCCATGGATTTGGATATGTATGAACACCCAAGCACGCAAAGAAACTTACAAACTTTGCAAACTTATCCTAAACACCATATAGAAGAAAGCCCTTATGGCGTTTTGGCAAGTGGTTTGGAAGGCAAAGGGCGCATGCAAGAAATAGAGGTTTTGTTTTCTAAGATAGAAAAGTTTTTTGCCCATGGAATTTAAGGGAAAAACTGTGCTGATTACCGCAGGTGGCACGCAAGAAAACATAGACCCCGTGCGATACATAGGCAATCGTTCCTCTGGGAAAATGGGCATAGCCTTAGCGGAAAGTCTTTTAGCAAAAGGGGCGCACGTTATTTTGGTGCTGGGTTCGCACCAAGTGCTTGTGCCAAAACACACAAACCTCAAAGTATTACAGGTGCAAAGCGCAGAAGACATGCTAAACGCCTGCATGAGCGAATTTGACAAAGTTGATGTGGTATTCAAAGCTGCAGCGGTGGCAGATTTCAAAGTAAAGCAAATTGCCACAGATAAAATCAAAAAACAAGGTTTAACTGAGCTAAGTCTAACACTTGAACCTACTGTCGATATACTCAAAACACTGGGGGCAAATAAAAAACAGCAAATGATCATCGGTTTTGCGCTAGAAACAAACAATGCCGAAGCAAACGCACAAAAAAAATTATTGGAGAAAAATATAGACGCCATTGTACTGAACATACCCAGCGAAAAAACTGGATTTGGCAAAGACACAAACCAAATTGTCGTGTTGCACAAAGACGGGAGCCGATGGGAAAGTAAATTATTACAAAAAACAGAACTAGCAACAATACTATGCGAATATTTGGAAGAAAAATTTTAGCCTTGTTTAGTCTATTCACACTTGCCACAAGTTGTGGGAAAGTAGGTTATTATGGCGATTCGCTTGTGTATCAAAACATAGATAGAACAATTTGGGTATCTTCAAACATTTGGGGTTCACAAATAGATGTTGACGTGCAATTTCAACACAATACAGAAATTATTCAGTGCTACAGAATTGGTTTGGAAGTGCGCAAAATCAGCGATTTTTCGCAAATTGCCTACAATAGTTTTAGTTATCCTGTGTCCAATCCAAGTCAAATACAAACCATTAGAACCCGCATACAAGCCTCCTACAACATATACCCATACCCAAATAGCTTTGATTTACAAAAAAGATTAAACATAAAATGGTACGAAGATAAAGACTGTAACAAAAATTATCAAGGCAGTTATGAACGCTATTTCTAGGTATTTTATCTGCTTTTTGTGCTGGGTAAATCTAAGCCTTGCACAGGAATTAAATGCCAAAGTGCGCATTGACGCATCTCGTTTGGACTACGCAGACAAAGGTATTTTTGAGGAATTGGCAGAAAAAATACAAGCACTTTTAAACACAACACTTTGGAGTGTTGATGCTTTTTTGCCCGAGGAACGTGTGGCTTGCACCTTTCAGATTATATTACAAACAGCAGACCCAGAGCAAGGTAATTTTCAAGGCACCATGCAAATTACCAGCAGTCGCCCCATTTACAAAACCGCTTACAACACCTCCATGCTCATTGCTTTGGACGAAAATATAGCTTTTAATTACCAAAGTAGCGATTTATTGGAATACCAAGACAGACGCTACAACAGCCCTTTGGTGTCTATTTTTGCCTTTTATGCTTTTGTGGTTTTGGGTATAGATTACGATTCTTTCAGCGAATATGGCGGTACTTGGGCAAATCAAAAAGCACAAGAAATATTTTATTTGGCAAGGCAACAAGACAGCAAAAACTGGGACAACACCAATCAGAGCAAGAATATCAAATTTTTACTCATAGAAAATTTAAACCAAAATAGTTTTTCCAATTTTAGGCTCGCTTGGTATCAATACCACCGCTTGGGCTTAGACCAGCTTTTTGACAACAAAACCGCTGCCCTAAAAGAAATAGAGCAATCTATTGGTATGTTGAAGGAATTGCAAACACGGGTGCCGTTTTTATACCTGCTCAATCAATTTGTGAAAATAAAAGGGGAAGAGGTTTTTAATTTATTCAAAAGGGAAAATCGAGCGAGCAAAGATTTTGTCTATCAAACTTTTTTAAGTATAGACGGCACCACAACGAGAAAATACGAAAAAAATCTACGATAATTTACCATGTTAAAGTCCTTACAAGTACAAAACTACGCACTCATTGACAATGCCGATATTGCCTTTCAAGAAGGTTTTACCACTTTGACGGGGCAGACAGGCTCTGGGAAATCTATTTTGATGGACGCACTGGCTTTGCTTTTAGGCGAACGTGCCGATGTGCAAAGTTTGCGCAACAAAGACGAAAAATGTGTGGTGGAGGCGAGTTTTGATTTGAGCAATTACCACTATGAACCCATTTTTCAACATTTGGATTTGGATTTTCACCCTTTGAGCATTTTGCGCAGGGAAATTTTGCCACAGGGCAAATCTAGGGCTTTTGTGAATGATAGCCCTGTAAACATAAGCACCCTCAAAGAATTGGGGCAACACCTCTTGCAAATACACGCCCAGCACGATACTTTACAAATTGGCAAAACCGCTTTCCAATTTGAATGGCTCGATGCCTGCACGCAAAGCGGGGCGATTTTTGCGCAATATAGCACGGCGTACCAAAAGTATTTAGACTTGAAAAACCAGTTGTTGCAATTGGAAAATTTACAAAAACAGGAAAATCAAGAAAAAGGCTACCAACAATTTATTTACCAAGAACTCAAAACCGCTCAATTGGAAAAAGGTGAGTTGGAAAAAAGTTTGGAAAAAGAAAGAGAAATGGCTTCGGCAGAAAGCTACAAACTTGGTTTGCACAAGGTTTTGACGTATTTGCAAGGCGATATGGGCGCACAAAATTTGCTCAAAGAAAGCATCAACACCTTGCAAAAATTGGATATACCCAAACTCGAAGAAACCCTCGCACGCTTAGATGCGGTGTATCAAGAAAGCAAAGATGTTGCCACTGAAATAGAAAATTACGCCGACGCTTTGTATTTGGACGCCGAGGAATTGTATCAATTGCGAGAGCGCATCAGCACCTACCAAAGGCTATTGAAAAAACATAATTTTACAGACGCAGAACAGCTTTTGCAACTAGAAGAAGACCTTGCGCAATTGCTCAGTCAAAGCGAAAATATAGCAGAAAAGTTGCAAAACCTGCACATAGCCTACGAAAAACAACAAAAAGAAACCCAAGCCTGTGCCGACAAATTGCATGAAAATCGGGCAAGTGCCTTGCCAAATCTACAACAAAGCGTGCAGGCTTTGCTCTCCCGCATGTCTATGCCACATGCCGAGTTTCAAATTGAGCTGACGCCAAGCGAATTTAACGCTTGGGGCGCAGAAAAAATACAATTTTTATTCCGTGCCAACAAAGGCGGTAGTTTGCAAAACATAGAAAAAGTAGCTTCTGGCGGGGAAATGGCAAGGGTGGTTTTGGCACTTAAACACCTATTGGCAGGGTATAAAAAATTGCCCACCCTGATTTTAGACGAAGTGGATACGGGCGTTTCTGGGGAAGTAGCCATGCAAATGGGTAGGATTATGCGTGAATTGTCTAAAAATATGCAGGTTTTAGCCATTACGCATCTGCCCCAAGTGGCGGCGCAGGGCAAAGCCCAACTCAAAGTGTATAAACAAGACGTTGATGAACGTGCAGAGACACACATCAAGTATTTGAGCCCTGTGGAGCGCATCACGGAAATTGCCAAAATGTTAAGCGGGGAGAATATAAGCCCAGCCGCACTGGAAAACGCAAAAGCCCTTTTGCAAGAAAATGCGCATCAAACTTTAAATGTTTAGTTCAAGCAAAACAGGACAATGGTCGGCGTGTAGGGCATCGGGCAAAATTTGGCAGGAAAGGAGTTTTTCTTGCAAATTTGCGCTCACTAGATGATAATCTATGCGCCAACCCAAGTTTTTGGTGCGGGCATTGGCTCGGTAGCTCCACCAAGTATATTGATGCGCCAAATCCGCATGGAAATAGCGGAAAGTATCCACAAAACCCTGTGCCAAAAAGCTATCCACCCAAGCACGCTCTTCGGGCAAAAATCCTGAACTGTTTTTATTGGAAATTGGGTTGTGAATGTCTATGGCTTTGTGGCAGATGTTGTAATCCCCCGACAAAACCAAATAAGGGCGTTCTTTTTTTAGATTTTCCACATACAGCGAAAAATCCGCCAAAAACTGCATTTTAACAGCTTGCCTATCCTCCCCGCTAGAACCCGAAGGAAAATACACACTCAGCACACTCAAATCGCCAAAGTCAGCACGCAACACCCTACCCTCTGCATCGTGTTGGGCGTGTTGCATGCCCTGCACCACCCTATCAGGGTTTATTTTTGTGAGAATTGCCACACCGCTATATCCCTTTTTCTGCGCTGGATACGTATAAACTTCATAGCCCAAAGCCGACAATTCCAAAAGTGGCAATTGCTCATGCAGTGCTTTGATTTCTTGCAAACAAACCACGTCTGCACCAGTATTTTCAAGCCATTCCAAAAAACCCTTCTGCACCGCAGCACGTATGCCATTGACATTATACGTAATAATTTTCATACCACAAAGATAATAAAAAGCCCACAAAACACGCAGGCATAGCCTGTTTTAATCTGCGCACATTGTGCGGGCGATACACACAGATATTGTCCTAGAATGCGTTTGCAAATTCCCCCTTTTTCAAAGGGGGTTAGGGGGATTTTCTCTGCTTTGCAGAAACGCACATCGTGCACAGACATTGTCTGTTTTAGTCCGCACTTCGTGCAGGGCATCATAGATGCTTTAATCTGCCTACGGCAGGCGTTGTAACTGCTAGGTTGTCTTGCCTGCGAAGCAGAAAACGTGCAGGGTTTGCCTGCCCTGCGAAGCAGAATAAAACAGACAATGTCTGGTAGGGTCTTGCCATGGCAAGACCTCCAAACAAAAACAGGTAATTCAATGGACGGTGTAATCAATAGTTTTGCGTAGGGGCATATGCAATACGCCCCCAGTGCGTAGGTTTTCATGGCGTTTGTTTCGGGCGCATTTATTTTGGGCATGTACATTCAGGGCGTATGCAATACGCCCCTACGTTTTGTCACATCATTAAATCGGCGGTGTAATCAATAATTTTGTGTATGGGCGAACCTGCGTGTTCGCCCATTGCATGTTTTGCGATTTTTTAAGGGCAGACACATAGGTCTGCCCCTACATGATTTGTGTCCGTTTTCATTTGGGCATAAACAATACGCCCCTACATGAACAATTAAACATTAAATGTGTCGCCTGCTGATAAGTAATTCGGATAACGAACCTTGTGTATTTTCAGAATTTCTGCGAGCATTAAGGTGCGCAATTCCTCTATGTTTTGCTTGTCTTTGGCGGAAATAAACACACAATGCGCTTCGGCGTCCATTTTCTTCATCCAGCTGTTTTCTAGCTCTTGCAGGGTGTAATGGGGTTTTCCGCCAGGTATATGCTCGTAATCCTCTCGGGGTCTGGCATCGTAAGCGTCTATTTTATTAAACACCACAAGGTGAG
>CANHHI010000099.1 GCA_947460225.1 Flavobacteriales bacterium | reverse complement strand
TACAAAATCGCTGGGGATTATGATTGGATGCTCAGGGCTTTGTACCAAAGCCGTTCCAAAATGGTGTATCTGCCACATTTTTTGGTGAATATGCGCATGGGTGGGGCGAGTACCAAAAATATACACAGCAGAATCTTAGCTTTGCAAGAAGATTACCGTGCTTGGCAAAAAATAGAAAAAAATCCTTTGCCAATAATATTTGCTTTGTTTTGCAAGCGTTTGCGCAAGGTTTTGCAGTTTTTTGTTAAAAAATAAAAGCTATTGATTTATATCAATGAGCCGTTCAATATTTTTCTTGGTGCCAAACAAAACCAAGGTATCATATTCTTGCAACACAGAATTGGAACTCGGCACGCCAATAATATGCTGTTCTCGTTTTTCTTTACCTTCGTTTTCTTCGCTGACAAATTCTCGTTTGATGGTAATGAGCGTAAGCTCGTATTTATCCCGAAAATTTATTTCTGCCACGGTCTGCGAAATCAAAGTGGGGGGGACTTTTGCCTCCACAATTTCATAGCCGTCTGGAAGCATCAAAGAATTGACAATACTTGGATTGATCAGTTTTTCGGTAACCACATTGGCAACTTCTTGCTCAGGGGTAAGAATTTCCAAAATCCCAATTTTTTCCAAAATAGTCCTTTGTTTATTGCCACTGGCACGTGCCATAATGCGTGGGGCATTGAGTTCCAAAAGGTTCACGCAACACAAAATCACTGCCTCAAAATTATCCCCAATCGTTACCACAATGGTATCGCACAGGTGTATGTTTTGGCTTTTTAGGGCTTCTCTATCGCTGGCATCAAGCACCACAGCAAGGGCAACATCGTCTTTGATGTTTTCTATTTTGCGTTCGTCATAGTCGTAAATATACACTTCTGCGCCTTTGTTGGCGAGTGTTTTCGCAATGGCAGAGCCGTATTCGCCCGCACCAATAATGGCAAAGCGTCCTGTGGAAAGTGGCATGATGATAGATTATGCTACAAAGTTACAAAAAACGCAGATAAAAAATATTTTTTATGTCTATTTCCCCCAAATTCCCACCACCACCGCCAGCACCAAAAGTCCCACCAAAACACTCAGCAAAACAAACAAAACCTTAGAAAAAAGTTTGGGTCTGGTTTTGCCAATGGCGTGGTAATTGAGTTTTTTGGCACGCTTAAAGTCGCTTTTTGCCAGCCCAAAAAGGTGAAAATCGCCAATGTTTTCGGCAGGTGCATGCTCAAAAGCAATATGTTCTTGTTCCAAAAGCTGTTTAAAAATTTCCGCCGTTTTGGCTTGGGCAAAAAAGAACACCACGTAACCTGCTCGGCTCGGGTGTTATTTGTAATTATACACCCGCAAAAGACTCTCTTCTTCCAGCAGCCCTTGCTTATTCATGCCATAAACTTTTAAACTCCAAAGGCGTGCGGTGTCTTTGCGCCTCTTCTCGGTCTTCTTTCGGATAGCCCAAATAAATCATACCCAGTGCTTTTTCATGGTCTTGCAATTGCAAATGCGTGCGCATGGCTGGACTGTAAAGCACTTCGCCCGTTTGCCAAAAAGAACCAAGTCCATACGCCGTTGCAGCGAGCAAAATATTTTGCACCGCACAAGCCACCGCTTCGGTTTCTTCCAGTTCGGAAATATTGGGTTTTTTGCCAAAAGTACCGCTCACCACAATCACACAAGGCGCAAGCTCGGCACGTTTTTTAAAGCGTAAATAAGTGGCTTCATTGAGTTTTTCCCCTTGCAAGGTTTTAAAAGTTTCTGCCACAAAATCCAAAAAATCACGGGATTTGCCGTTGATATACACCCTAAAAAACCAAGGTTCTGTGCCTCCGTGGTTGGGTGCCCAACGTGCGCTTTGCAAAATATTAAACACTTGGTCTTTTTGCACGGCTCTATCGCTGTATGCTTCTGGTCTTATGGTTTGCCTGTTTTCCAGCAAAGAAAACACGTCGCTGAGGTTATATTTCATCTGTTTTGGTCTAAAAAATTTATTATATTAGCATGCAAATATAATAAAATAATGCTTAAATGGTTTATTGGGTTTATACTCTTGTGGGCTTTGTCGCTCACTTATTTGTTGTGGTTTTATAAAAAACAAAAACCCATTTTAAAAGGCTGGCAGGCTTTGTTGCTTTTTATGCAAGTGCTTTTTTTGGTTTTTATGACCACCCGCTATATGTTACGCAAATGGAACGGCACGGTTTTAACCTTGCCTTATTATATGCAGGCTTTGCTGTTTTTCGTGCCTTTTGCTTTAATCATTTACGCCCTATTTTTCTTTTTCATTCGCCAAAATCAAAAATATCCCAAACAGGTGCAAAGCGAAAATGAAAAAATAATCACGCGTTTGAATTTTTTGGAAACGCTTGCTGTATCTGCCTCTGCTGTGCCTTTGGCAACTTCTTTGTTTGGGCTTAAAAACGCCCACAATTATCAAATCATCAATTTGCAAGTGCCTATTTTGGATTTGCCTATGGCTTTGCGGGGTTTAAAAATTTTGCAGATATCGGATATTCATGCAGGGAGTTTTTGGGATAAACAGGCTGTGGAAAAAGGCATAGATTTGATTTTGGCGCAAAATGCAGATATAATCTGTTTTACAGGTGATTTGGTCAATGATTACGCCACCGAAATTTTGCCTTACAAAGATTTATTTGCTAGATTGCATGCGCCTTTGGGTGTTTTTTCCAGTTTAGGCAACCACGATTACGGCGATTATGGCAGTTTTGCAAGTGATGCAAGCAAGTCAGAAAACCTACAAAACCTAAAATCTTGGCAAGCGGATATGGGCTGGAATTTGCTTTGCAATGAAAACCGAACCTTGACGTATCAAAACCAAACATTTACCTTGATAGGCGTTGAAAATTGGGGCATGCACGGGTTTGCCCAGTATGGCAACTTGCAAAAAGCCTTAGAAAATGTGCCCGCTTCGGGTTTTAAATTGCTCCTGTCTCACGATCCTTCTCATTGGCGTGCCGAGGTTTTACAGCAAACCAACATTCAGCTTACGCTTGCGGGACACACGCACGGCATGCAAATGGGCATAGAAACGCCATACTTAAAATTTAGCCCCGTGCAGTGGCGTTACCCCGAATGGGCGGGCTTATACGCAGATAACAGCCAATATTTACATGTAAACAGAGGCTTTGGCTACATTGGCTACCCCGGAAGAATAGGCATATTACCAGAAATAACCGTTTTGGAATTGGTATAAACATGGAGAAAAACCTCAAAAATATTGTAGAAAATCTGCCAGACACGCCAGGTGTTTACCTATACAAAGACAAAGACCAAAAAATCATTTATGTAGGGAAAGCCAAGCATTTGAAACGCCGTGTGAGTTCTTATTTCAACAGAATACACGAAAGAGGCAAAACCCAAATGCTGGTAAACAAAATTCGGCACATAGAAACTATTTTGGTGGAAACCGAGTGGGACGCTTTGCTTTTGGAGAATAATCTCATCAAAAAGTACCAGCCTCGCTACAATATTCTGCTCAAAGACGGCAAAACCTACCCTTGGATTTGCGTAAAAAACGAACCTTTTCCACGCATATTTTCCACCCGCATACGCATGAGAGACAGTTCCCGTTATTTTGGTCCTTATCCCTCGGTGCGCCTTATGAACACGCTTTTGGAATTGATACACGAACTCTACCCATTGCGCAATTGCGCTTTGCCATTGAGCGAGAAAAATATCCAACAGGGCAAATTTAAAGTGTGTTTGCAGTACCACATTGGCAAATGTAAAGGTCCTTGCGAGGGCTTGCAAACCGAAAATGAATATGGAGAAGACATTCGGCACATTATGCAGATTATTGGCGGAAATACCAGCCAAGTTCTGCGCTATTTGCGGGATAAAATGGATAAATACAGCACGGCACTCGCCTTTGAAAAAGCGCATGCCATCAAGCAAAAAATAGATATTTTAGAAAATTACCAAAGCAAATCTGCGGTGGTGAGTGCGGTGGTACATCGGGTTGATGTCTTAAATATTGCCGAGCAAGACGGCGAGACGGCGGTGAATTATTTGCAGGTGGTTAATGGCTCCATTATACAGGTGCACACCATTTTGGTGGAATACTATGGCGATGAAAGTCCCGCAGAAATTTTGGGTTTTGCCCTTAGGGATTTCCGCACGCAATTTGCCTCGGACAACAAAGAAATCATTGTGCCTTTTGAACCAGATTATGCAAACACAGAAGGTCTGCATTTTACAGTGCCCATGCAGGGCGATAAAAAAACTTTATTGCAATTGTCTGAAAAAAACGCCAAATATTTTCTTTTAGAGCGTCAGCAGAAAAAAAATAACTACGTCAAGCAAAATCCCGACAAAGAACGCTTGCAAACTTTGCAAAAAGATTTGCGTTTGTCCGAATTGCCTATGCACATAGAATGTTTTGACAACTCTAATTTGCAAGGCACCAATGCGGTGTCTGCTTGTGTGGTGTTTAAAAACGGTAAACCCTCGCCCAAAGATTACAGGCATTTTCAAGTAAAAACGGTCATTGGGGCAAATGATTTCGCCACCATGCGAGAAGTACTCACAAGGCGTTACACCCGTTTGCTTGCCGAGGGCTTGTCTTTGCCACAGCTCATAGTCATAGATGGCGGAAAAGGGCAGTTGAGTTCGGCAGTTGAGGTGTTGTCGGGTTTGGGCTTGATGGGAAAAATTGCCATTATTGGCATTGCCAAACGCCTGGAAGAAATTTATTATCCAAACGACCCTGTGCCTTTGTATTTAGATAAAATGGGCAGTAGCTTAAAAATTATCCAGCACTTGCGGGACGAAGCCCACCGCTTTGGCATTACCTACCACCGCAATCTGCGCTCCAAAGAGAGTTTGCAAAGTGGGCTGGACAATATTTTTGGCTTAGGCGAAAAAAGCAAATACTTACTCTTGCAAACATTTAAAACGGTAGAAGAAATCAAAAAAGCCTCAGAAGAGGCTTTGCAAGAAGCCCTTGGACACCGTGGCAGGGGCAGTAAAGTGTATTACTTTTTTAATCCTTTGTCTCAAACAAACGATGAATAGCCTGTACTGCTTGGTCTAAGGGAATTTGATGCACACAGCCCCAGTTTTTGTATTTGCAACGATTTCCTAGCTTTGAGCAAGGTCTTTTGTTGAGGTGCAAGGGTTCTATATTGACCGAGAGCGGGTGCGCTTTGTAGGGATACATGCCCAATGCTGGACTGGTACAACCCCAGAGGCACACTATTTTTTTATGCAATGCTGCCGCAATGTGCATCAAGCCTGTATCGCCTGCCACAACGACTTTTGCTTGTCTTAATATATCTGCACTCCTGGATAAAGTAGCCTTGCCACAGTAACTAGTCATTGTGCTTCTTTTATGCCTATTGGCATACAAAACATGGTAAGCAGTTTCCCTATCTTCCTCGCCACCGAGTAAAATAATTGGTTTGTCGATTTGCGCACAAAGGCTTGCCAATCTTTCTTTGGGTAATTTCTTGCCTTTATAAGTTGCGCCAACGGCAATAGCTACAAAGCCTTCTTGAAAAGCTAAACGCAGTATTTTATTTTGTCGTTTAGGGATAAAATATTCCAAGCCTAAGCCATCATCAACTAAGCCAAGCGGTTTCAAAGTGTCTATGTAGCGTTGGACAACATGGTCGTTTGCTGGCATGGCATTGATGCCAAAAGCCGTCAGCAACCACTTTTGAAAATTTAATTTTTTAAATCGGTAAAAAGGCGTGCGCCACAAATAAAATTTTAACATGCGACTGCGCAAATTATTGTGCAAATCTATGACGCAAGTATAATTTTCTTGGGCAAGTGCTGTGGCTACTTCGCTGATATTTTGGTCAATATGCCAAATTTTTTCTACATGCAGGTTGTTTTGAAAAACAGGGACAAATTTAGTTTTTGTGAGCACATGCACTTCGTGTTTTGCATTTTTGAGTATGCGCAAAACGGGTGTAGTTAGCACAATATCGCCAATAGAACTAAAACGAACAACAAGAATTTTTGCCATGGCGCAAAGGTAGTGAAAAAATCAGAAACACAAGCGCAAGCCCATTTCCAAAGGATGAATTTGGCTATTGGCTTTGCTATAAAAAAACTGCAACATGC
>CANHHI010000098.1 GCA_947460225.1 Flavobacteriales bacterium | reverse complement strand
ACGGGCAATCTGCCCAGCATGGATAAACCCAAGCCACAACTCATTTCCCGTTTAATTGCCAGTGTGAAAGATTTGCAAAGAGATGATTTTTTACAAGCGCAAATTGAGCAAATCTATTTAGACGAGCGAGAAAATCTATACCTTTACGGAAAAGTTGGCATGCACATCATTGAATTGGGAGACCTGCAAAAATCCAAAGAACGTTTGCAAAAACTCAAAAAATTATACCTCAAAGGCTTTTCCAGCACCGAATGGAATGCTTATGACAGCATTAAATTGCCTTTTCAAAATCAAGTGATTTGTACCAAAAAGAAAAATACGTAATATGAAAGACACACAAGATATTTTGGTCGGTTTGGATATAGGCACCACAAAAATTGCCTGCATTGTTGCCCAACAAAAAAACAACGGAAAAATTGAACTTTTAGGCATTGGGCAAAGCGAGAGCATTGGCGTAAAGCGTGGCGTGGTGGTGAATATAGAACAAACTGTGCAGTCCATACAGAAAGCCGTGCAAGAAGCTGAAGAAAAGGCAGGCGTGATGATTAAAAACGTGTGCGTGGGCATTGCGGGGCAACACATTAAAAGTTTGCAACACCGCATCATGCGCACCCGAGACCAAGCAGACCAAGAAATCAACGAAGCGGACTTGCAAGCACTCATAGATGATGTGCATAAAATCGTGCTTTCCCCTGGTGAGGAAATCATACACGTGATTCCGCAGGAGTACATTGTGGAAAGCGAGCATCATGTTACCAATCCCATTGGCATGAACGGCGCAAGGCTGGAAGCAGATTTTCATATTATTACGGGAGACATCAAAGCCATTAAAAATATTTACAAATGCGTGGAACGTGCTGGGCTGTGCATCGAAGAACTGACTTTGGAGCCTTTGGCATCGGCGGCGGCGGTGCTCACTGATGAAGAACGGGAAGCAGGCGTAGTCTTGGTGGATATTGGCGGCGGAACGACAGATATTGCGATTTTTCAAGAGCATATCATTCGCCATACCGCTGTGATTCCTTTTGGTGGCAATGCCATTACCGAAGACATTAAAATGGGTTGTGGACTTCTGGAAAAATACGCCGAAGCACTTAAAGTGAAATATGGTTCCGCTGTGGTACTCGCCGAGCAAGAAAACCAAGTCATCAGTATTCCAGGGCTTAAAGGTCGTCCTGCTCGTGAAATTTCTATGAAAAACCTTTCGGCAATCATCAACTCCCGCATGGAGGAAATCATAGAACAAGTGGCTTATGAAATAGAAAGCTCTGGATTTTCACATCGCTTGGCGGCTGGCATCGTGATTACGGGTGGTGGTGCAGAGTTGAAAAATATAAAACAATTGTTTGATTACGTAACGGGCATGATTACACGCATTGGGTATCCCAATGAATACGTGGACAGCAAAGATGCTGAACTTGCCGATAATCCAAAACTTGCCACAGGTATTGGACTAATATTGAAGAATTTGCACGAAGACAAAAAAGATACCAACAAGAAATCAACAAAACAGAGTAAAGTTATACAGATAGAACAAGTCAATTTTGTACATAAAATCAAGGGTTTCCTCAATTCTTTTATGAACGAAGAAATTGACTAAATCAGCAGGCGGATTTTTTGGTGCTGTTACAAGTCGCCAAAAATTCCACTAACTTTGCGAGTAGATTGCGTGCGGATTGTTTGTTTTATTCCAAAAACAATCCAGTAGCAGTAAACTCTGTATGGAGCTCAAGTTTGATATACCGAATCTTGAACCTAAAATTATCAAGGTGATTGGCGTTGGCGGCGGTGGCAGCAACGCTGTAAACCACATGTATAATTTAGGGATTAAAGATGTTGATTTTTTGGTGTGCAACACCGACAAACAAGCCCTGCTCACGAGTCCCGTTCCAAATAAAGTGCATATCGGCACGCATTTAACCGCTGGTTTGGGTGCTGGAGCCAATGCAGAAGTGGGCAAAAAAGCCGCACTAGAAAGTTTGGAAGAAATTAAACATTTATTGTCTCAAAATACCAAAATGCTTTTTGTAACAGCTGGCATGGGTGGTGGCACAGGTACAGGTGCTGCGCCAATTATTGCGGGTTTGGCAAAAAACATGGGCATTTTAACGGTTGGCATAGTGACTACACCCTTTTCTTTTGAGGGCAAAAAACGCCGAGAGCAAGCCGAGCAAGGCATAGAAGAACTCAGGCAAAATGTAGATGCGCTTATTATTATCAAAAACGATCAACTGCGGCATTTGTTTGGCAATTTATCGGTTAAAGAAGCGTTTAGCAAAGCTGATGATACTTTATCCATAGCTGCTCGGGGCATTGCGGAAATCATTACGGTGAAAGGTTATGTAAACGTGGATTTTATGGACGTTTATACCGTGATGAAGGACAGTGGCGTGGCACTTATGGGTACAGGCATGGCACAGGGTGCAAATCGTGCAGTACAAGCCGTACAAGCGGCACTAGATTGTCCTTTGTTGCACGACAACGATATTTATGGTGCAGAAAATGCACTCTTGCATATTGCTTATGGCACGCTGCCTTTGTCTATGGACGAAAATGGCGAAATAACGGATTACTTGGCACAAGCCATCGGTTTGGAAGCAGAGAATTTAATATGGGGCATTAGCGAAGATGCGGATTTGGGAGACAATATTAGGGTTACCTTGGTGGCTACGGGTTTTCAGAAAAACGCAGGCGAGTTTCAGCAACCAGCGTTCAAACATATCTTAGATACCAATTTGGACAAACCTATATCCAATGAGGAGCTTATCATTAAACAGCCGAGCATTCCAGATTTGTTTGCGGGCAGTCAATTTAGCTTTGAACCTTTGCGAGAACGTGAAGAAACGGCGATGCCCAAAAGCACACAACCTGAATTTAACCCACAAAAAGAAGTCCTAGCTTTGGACGATACTCAGAAAGAACAGGGCAAATACTTGTTTAATTTTGAAGAATTAGAAGCCTTAAAACAGCAACAAAAAATAGACAATCAAGACCCCAGGGAGCGTTTGAACCGTTTGCAAAAAAATGTGCTCGACCGCATGAAATCTCCCAGTGGTATCAATGATTTGGAAAGAGAGCCTGCTTATATGCGCAGAAATGTAAAACTTGCGGACACGCCTCACTCCCAAGAGGGTTTGTCTAGGTTTTCTGTGGCAAAAAAAGGCAATAAATTGGGCTTAAAAACGGATAACGCTTTTTTACACGACAACGTAGATTAAATAATTATGGATTTAGAATTGCAAATTAACCAAGACATTAAAGACGCCATGCGGGCGCAAGATAAAGAAAAACTAGAAAGTCTGCGTGCGGTAAAAGCAGCCATTTTGCTAGAGAAAACCAAAGAAGGTGGCAGTGGTACTTTGAGCGAAGAAACCCAAATGCAATTGCTCAATAGACTAATTAAACAAAGAAAAGAAGCTGCGGATATTTACAAAACGCAAAATGCCGATGTACTTTACCATAAAGAAATGTTGCAGGCGGAACATATACAAGTTTATCTGCCCAAGGCATTGAGCGCAGAAGAATTGGAAATGGCAATTATATCTATCATACAAGAAACGGAAGCGCAATCTGCCAAGGATATGGGTAAGGTTATGGGGATTGCCTCTAAAAAACTTTTGGGTAAAGCTGAAGGCAAAGCCATAGCTGATATGGTTAAAAAATGCTTAAGTTAACCAAAGTTGAATCTGTTGATAGAAAAAACCACCCCGATGAGAGGGTGGTTTTCTTTTATACACAAAAAAACTAAGCCGCCTTTTTGATAGCAGGTTTTTTAGCCACTGCTGCTTTTTTAGCAGGAGTAGCTTTCTTAGCAGTCGTTGCTTTTTTGGCTACTGTTGCCTTTTTAGCAGGCGCAGCTTTTTTGGCTACTGTTGCCTTTTTGGCAGTTGTCGCTTTTTTAGCTACTGTTGCCTTTTTAGCAGTCGTTGCTTTTTTAGCTACTGTTGCCTTTTTGGCAGTTGTAGCTTTTTTAGCTACTGTTTTCTTAGCAGTTGTAGCTTTTGTCGCTGTTGTAGCCTTTTTAGCTACCGTTGCTTTTTTGGCTACTGCTTTTTTGGCTACCGTGGACTTCGTTGCCGTTGTCTTGGTAGCAGCTGTTTTCACAGTCTTAGATGCAGTTTTTTTGACTGCTTTCTTAGGAGCAGTTGCCGAAGCAGTCTCCTCCTTTTGTTTGCGGGTTACGCCATAGCTTTTGTTGGCGATTTTTCCCTTTTTGGTTTTCACGTCTCCTTTTCCCATGATATATTAAGTTAGATTGGGCTAATTTACATACTTGACAAATATTTAAAATGGCAATTCTCCGTCCGCATCATAACCATTTGGCACGGCAAAAGGCATTTCTTCTACCTCGTGCATCCTTGATTTGGCACGTGTTGAACTAATTTTATCCATCGGTTTGCTATCCAAAGTCGCTTGTTCCATAGAAACAAAGTTAACAAATTTTGTGAAACTGCTCATAAATTTCAAATTTATCGTCTCCAAACCTCCTCCACGGTGTTTAGCCACTATGACCTGCGCCAAACCTTTTGTGGAATTTCCAGCTTCATCTTGGTCTAAACCATAATATTCGGGGCGGTATAAAAACATCACCATGTCGGCATCTTGCTCGATGGCACCCGATTCACGCAAATCAGAAAGTTGTGGGCGTTTGTCTCCACCACGGGTTTCCACCGCACGAGACAATTGAGAAAGTGCCACAAAAGGAATACCTAATTCTTTTGCCATGCTTTTAATAGAACGAGAAATGGCAGAAATTTCTTGTTCCCTGTTTCCACCTTTTTCCGAACCTGCGTGCATCAATTGCAAATAATCAATAATCACCATTTGAATATCATGCTTGGCTTTAAGCCTGCGGCATTTTGCCCGCAACTCAAACACCGACAAGGCTGGCGTGTCGTCAATAAATATAGGTGCTTTGGACAATTTGCCCGTTCTGTCGTAAATCATTTTAAATTCATCATCAGATAGCAAACCTTTTTTAATTTTACCAGACTCTATTTCTGCCTCCGATGAAATCAAACGATTCACCAATTCCACAGCGTCCATTTCCAAAGAAAAAACCGCCACTGGTTTTTGGGAATCAATTGCTACATTGCGTGCCATGCTCAGTACAAAAGCCGTTTTACCCATGGCTGGTCTAGCCGCAACCACGATCATTTGCCCAGACTGAAAACCAGAAGTGAGTTGGTCAAGCTGGGTAAAACCCGTTGCCACCCCGCTAATGCCTTCTTTATTTTTTCTGGCTTCTTCAATATTTTCCAAAGAGCGCACCAAAATGTCGCCCATGCTGTCGTAACTCTTGCGCAAATTGCTTTCAGATACCGAAAAAAGTTCTTGTTCGGCTTTATCCAATAATTCTAAAACGTCCGTGGTTTCATCATAAGCACGTTTGATGATGTCCGAAGAAACCCGAATGAGTTCACGCTGGATAAATTTTTGCCCCACAATACGCGCATAATATTCTACGTGCGCACCCGAAGCAATGTGTTGGGTAAGTTTACTTAAATAAAAGGCACCACCCACTTTTTCCAGTTCTCCCCTTTGCCTAAGATGTTCGGTAATGGTGAAAATATCCACTGGTTCGGCTTTTTGGAACAAAGCCACAATACTTTCATAAATCGTGCGATGCGCTTCTTTATAAAAACTCTTTGGCGACAATACATCAATGGCGTCATTGACTGCATTTTTTTCCAAAAGCATAGCACCCAAAATAGCTTCTTCTAAATCCAAGGCTTGTGGTGGCAAATGAATGCCATCATTTTGCGGATTGCGCAACAAGGGATTTTGTATGGTTTTTTTCGTTTCCAAAGTATTCTGTTTTTTTCAGGTTAAACTTACAGATACAAAGTTATAATAAACTACGCTTATTCGGTTCAAAAATGTTGAAATATTTTCAAAAAAAATATTTTTTTGTTCAAAACGTGTTGAAAACAAAAGCAAAATCAAGGCTTTGTGTTCGTTTTATGTTTTTTATTAATTTCACAAAAAGGTGTAAAAAGTTTTAAATATTTAACGTTTATTTGTTAAATTTATTTAAAAACAACCTGGCGGAAATGAACAATTAGTAACTTTGTCATATAATTTTAAATCATATATTCTATGAAAAGTGTTCAACTTATCCCTTTGGCTTTTGCTTTAAGCCTGTCTTTTGT
>CANHHI010000097.1 GCA_947460225.1 Flavobacteriales bacterium | reverse complement strand
TGCGCACTTCCCGTACAGTGCCTAATTTTTCACTTTCATAAATTTTTACAAATTCATTGTAAAAAAGATAACTCAAAGTTACGCCCAAAGAAACCCTAAAACGGGTTTTTATCGGTGCATATTCAAAGAGCAAGGGCGTGTGAAAATCAAACACATTGAAGTTGTAGCGTTTGTATTTATCGCCAAAAAGCTCCTCGTGTTTTATTTCGCTGGCACTAAAAAATAAATCTTGATTTTTTTGTTTAAAGCTATGGTGATTAAAGCTAAAACCAGCCCCCCAAACCAGTCCAAAATCATTGCTAAACCGCACTTTATAAGCGAAAAAATTCACCTGAACGTGCACACTTTTGGTGTAGTCCAATTGCAAATAACTAGGGTCTAAACTAAAACCTTTTTGGTTGTGCACGAGACTGCTCACGCCCAAGCCAATACCCATATATTTAGCTGGACGTTTGCGTTTGCGGAGCACCCAAGCCTCTTGCAATTCTTTGGCACTCTTAAATTCAGAAATAACAATCAAACTAAACTCCTTAAACACCAAATGCAAAGAATCTGGTTTTTTTTTGGTATTGTTGATGGTTTTTGTGCTATCTTCTGTTGCCGAAAGCGTTGCAAAGGCAAGAAAAAATAAACTAAGTAGTGCGGTTTTAATGTTCATGTCTTGCTAAACTTTGTTTTTTCTTGCCAGAAATAGACAAGCTGAGTAATTTAAAAAAAGATTTTGCACCCTCTTTTTCATTGCTAAAATCCAGGGTGATTTTCTCGGTTTTTTTTAGGTTGTTATCTTTATCCAAGCCTTCAAAAGAACCTTTTTCTTCTCGTGTGCTTTGTGCAAGCAAAGTTTCCGTTAAAGGCTCTTCTGCTTTTACAATTTGCAAAGCCTGTGCTGGTGTGCTAGCAAAAGCATCAACTGGACTTGCTAATGTTTGCACTTTTTTGATAGGCACAATATTTTTTCTGCCCATTTGCTTAGGCGTTTGTTCCACATCGTTTTCTTGTGCTATACGCAAAGGCTCTGTTGTCGTTAAATCTTGTGCAAGTGCTATGGTTTGCGTCTGCATGGGCTCATTTGGATTCCAAAACGCCAATACAAAGAGCACAAAGCAAGCAGCCGCCAAAAATCTTGTCAGCCAAGGATACATATTTTCTTGCCAAGATGTTTTTTTAAGTTTTTGTTTACCTGCAAAAACCACGCTAAAATCTTTTTGCAAGCGTGTATTTTTATATAACTTAAACGTGGTTTGCAAAGATTTATCTTCTTTAAGCCAGTTTTTAAGCAATTGCCTTTCTTGTGCGCCAAGCTGACGTTCTACGGCTTTGATGCACAAATTTTCCCTTTCTTCTTCTGAAAAAGAACTGTATTCTGGTTTTTTGAGAAAAGATGCCCCTTCTAATATTACTTCTGCGGGTTTGTCTAATTTGACAAAACTTTCCAATTCCAAGAGGGCTTGGTCTAGTTCTTCCATAGACAATTCCTGGGCAAAAATTTGGTCAAAATTTTCGCTTTGTGCCATGTCTAGGCTTTTTCCTGTTTTCTCCATCATGGAGCGATAAGAGATAATCATGCCTCCTTGAAATTTATTTTAACCAAATAATCTTTAAGTGCTTTTCTTGCCCTAAACAAATATACTTTTACTTGCGACTCCGAAAGCCCTGTGATTTCTGCAATGTCTTTGTATGCGTAATCTTCATAATCCCTGAGTAAAACCAAAGATTTTTGTTGCAATGGCAAGGTTTCAAGGGCTTTGTCCATAATATCTTTCAAATTATTGTAATCCCGCCATTGGTCAGGGTGGTCAAAGTCTGGTCTTTCCTCCAAATAATGCTCTCTTTTTTTGCGCAATATATCCAGCATGCGTCTATAAGCCACAGTGTATAAAAAAGATTTCCCTTTTTCAAAAGAAACTTCATTTAAATTTAGCCAAAGACGCTCAAAAGCATCTTGCACAAGGTCTTTTGCCGTATCTTTGTCTCGTATTTGCTTCACCAAAAACCGAAAAATGTTATTGGCATGTAAATCAACACATTGATTATATTCTTTCAGTGTCATGTTTGCGAAATTTTATAAGAAAACTTTATCCATTCTCTTGTTATGCGCCTATTACCTATAACGATTTACAGGGATGCAAAGTTACAAAAATATGTTATTCACTTTTTTTTGTAGATAAAAAATATTTTTTTTCTAAAAAAAACTTGCTGTATCAAAGAATCTTTTTAAATTTGCCTTTAGATTCTATTCTATTACACATGATGACGAGAAAATTATTTCAAATTGCTGTGATATGTTCTACTCTGAACATGTTTGCACAGGCTAGTCCGCAAGGCAGTAGTGCCCCAAAGACTGCAAACAAACAAGAGGTTGCTCCTGTCTCTAAAACCAAGGATGCAAAAATTAAGGTAACCGGTAAAATTAAAAACGAAGCTGGTGACGACATTGTAGGCGCAAACGTATCGGTGCAGGGTAAAGACATTAGTGTGGTATCCGATGCGACTGGTCAGTTTACGATTCTTGTTGTTGCTACAGATGTTTTGGTTATTTCTTCATTGGGTATGGAAGATGTTGTTTTGCCTGTTGAAGGTAAAAAGCGTATCTATATCAATATGGTACCTAGGAAAGGTGAAAAATATGGGATTTTCACAGCACTGGGCATTGAAAAAGAGGAAGAAAAAACAAACGTTGCTTATGAACAAGTTTCCGGTGATAACGTGGAACTTGGCAGGGACGCATTAGATGGGGTTGAGGGTATTACGCCAGGTTTAGATGTGGTGTATGCTTCGTCAATGCCAGGCGCATCTGCAAAAGCAACCATACGGGGAGGTTCTTCTCCGTTTAACAACGAGCCATTGATTGTGGTAGATGGCGTACCCATCAACACGCTAAGTTTTGGTTCACAAGAAGGTGTTGATCAGTCTTATAGAATTTTTGACATAAATCCGCAAGATGTACAAATGGTAACTGTTCTGAAAGGAGCTGCTGCAACGGCTTTGTATGGTTCAAGAGGTGGCAATGGGGCTATTCTTTACACCACAAGGCGTGGGAAAAACGGTAAATTGGATATTACGTATAATACGTATTTCCGTGCAGATTTTGCCCGTGCTTTGCCAGAAAAGCAAACGAAATATTCTTTCAATGAAAAAGATGCAAATGCTTATTCTTGGGGCGTAGCACTTGCAAATGCTGATATTCAAGGATTTGGTAAGGAGGCTTACAACCAATATAGTACTTTTTTTAAGCCAGGCTTAAGTCATAGCCATAATTTATCTATTGCTGGAGGTAAGGGCAGGTTTAAAACATTTAGCTCTGTTAATATTACTCGTGGAGAGACAAGTATGCTACAAGGATTGACCTACCAAAAATTAAATTTAAGGTTCAATGGTTCTTCCGAATTGAGTGATAAAGTGAGTGTGGACTTTTCCACCGCCATTAACAATTACCAAGGGGATAAATCCTATAAAGGAGGAGGTGTGCTGAATCCAGAGGGTAATGGTGTAGCCACCTTGTTTGGTGGAATAACACATGCTTTATATTTGTTGCCCATCAATCTGTATGTAGGTAATGATGGTAATCCTTTTTCAGATGCGGTTCAACCACTCATAGGTTTTGACAACCCATATTGGTCGTTAAAAAATGTGATTTATACAGAAAATACATCTCACTTTATGGGGTCTTTAAAGTTCAGCTATGACTTAAATGGCAATAAAAAGAAAGAAGAAAATGCGTTTCGCTTTGATATGATGCAAAGAATTGGCGTGGATTACAGTGGAACCACGCTCAAACAGAGTGTAAAAAGAGCGGCGTCTAATTTTTACCAACGTGGTAGAGTAGGAGGTATTTTCAGTGATAACCTTAGATTCATGCATGATTTAATTTTCAATGCGGTGAAGCGTTTTGAGAATAGGTCTAGTATAAAAATTTCGGCAGGTATATTATTTTCAGGAAATAACATGAACTCTACCAATACCATGGGTACGGGTATTATAGGAACGCCCGCAACGATAACACAGGTTGAAAAATCTATTACCAATGATTTAATTGTAGAACAATACGATGCAGGTCTTATGTTTAATGTGGAATACAATTACAAAAAGGTCATATCTGCGGCTTTGGGAATCAGACAAGATTTTTTGTTTGAGTCTGCTTATGCAGGTTCTTATGCCTTGCCTTATCCTGTTTTAGATTTTGGTTTTGTCTTTACGGAATTGTCTAAACAGGCTGGTAATAAAGGTTTTGGTGGTCTAACTTATGGTAAAATGCGTGCTTCTTTTGGTGCAAGTGGCAATGCGCCAACGCCTTATTACTATAACTACGTTTCACGTGCTCTAGATGTAGCATTGGCATCGAATGATGCGAATGTAGGTAATCCAAATGTTAGCCTTTATGCGCCAGGTATCAACGGAGCTGATCACCCTTTTATGGACGTCGTATTTGCAAAGAGTTTGAGACCAGAATATAAGTTGGGTGCAGATGTTGGATTTGACTTTGGTTTCTTAAAAGATAGAGTGCTTTTGAAAATGGGTTACTTTTTTGAAATGTTAAACGGCGGAATTTTATCTACGTATGTTGATGAATCTACCTTGTTGTTTAGCAACGCCATGAATATGACCACGCAAGGTGCTGAATTGAGTTTATATAGCAAACCAGTTGTATCTAAAAACTTTGAGTGGAATTTAGATGTGCACGCTTCTTTTTCTAGGAGCATGGTAAGTTCAGTAAGTGTGGACGATGGAAGTGGAAATGTCAATGAAGGCGTTTATTCTATTTCAGGCATTCAAAATCCAGATGGCAATAAATTGGGTTCTGTTGGTAACACAACAAATGGCTTTACCCTGTACAATGCCGTAGCGGCAGGTGCTGCTTTTGGCTCTTTTTACGGCACGTATTGGGATGAAAACAGAGAAAAACAAGCCGGTATAATAGGTGATCCAAATCCATGGGTACGCATGGGCTTGCAAAATAAATTGTCTTTTTATGGCGTAGAACTATCTTTCCTAGTTAATTTTAGAATTGGTGGAGATGTTTGGAATGGTACTTCTCAAAAAATGAATTATTATGGCGTAGGTGTAGAAACAGCCAATAGAGAGGAAATTGGCAATGTACCTGTGGAAGATCCTTCTGGGATAGGGGCAAGCGACTGGGCTAGCGTGTCTAAACAGTATTGGCAAGATGTTATGGGTTCAGTGGCTGATGGTGGTATAGAAAAAAATATACATTCCATCAAGCTCAAAGATGTAACCATTGCTTACAACTATAAAAATAAAAAAGAAATAGGTTTAAAAGGTTGGCAGATTTATGTAAAACTAAGAGATATGTACACGTGGAGTACGCTGTCCAACGGTTTAGATCCAGACACTTTCTTAGGAGGTTCGGGCAGTCATACGTATGGAACGCATTATTTTAACAATCCACAGTCAAGAGCTATTATTGCGGGTATGAAATTTACGTTCTAACTCGGATAATTTTCTCTCATCAGACAAGGCACGCACCCATGCGTGCCTTGTTTTTTTTCGGACATTGTCCGTTTTAATCCGTGCTACGCACGGGGCATCAGAGATGCTTTAATCTGCTTCGCAGGGAATTTCACAAACGCTTAAAGATATTTTGTAAATATTCATACGTTTTTCAACCCAAAATAGAGGGATTTTTTAGCGTCATTTAACTACGTTTAACTACATTTAACTGAATTTTACAATGTTTTGAAAATACTTGAAACTATTGTAAATGCTATAAAAATGAAATTTTTTTAAATTTTCTTGCATTTTTATTTTGTGTTTTCGGAAAATATTTGCTAAACTTGCAAAAGTAAAATATACACGGCAAAATGCCCTAGGGCTTATCGATAATTTTGCTGTTGTGTGTTTTGCACAAATACGGACTGCGCAGAAAGTATAAATCAAAAGTCTTTTTGACCTGTTTGCTGTTGGCAATGGCAAGCAAAAAAAAGGTAAAAAAGATAAGAACAAAAAAGGTTTACCAATTTTCCTGGTTTAAATTGGCGTTTTGCTGGCGGTCAAGCTACAATTATTTTATTTTTTATGACAAAAATTTTTAAAAACACCATGAAAAGCCTTTTAGCATTATTTTTAATATTTTTTACTGCCTGCAAAAAATCTAAGCCAGCAATCCTTACACCTGTCTTGGAACTGAGTGAAGCAGAAAAAGCACGTTTGCCTTTATTGTACAAAGATTACGCTGTTTCCACAGAAGAGGCTATTGAAGAGGCTTTGAGTTTAATGCCAAGCACTGCAAGAAGGAGTGTTGGTGTGTCGTCGGTAAAAACATATAAAATACTTCCCAATCA
>CANHHI010000096.1 GCA_947460225.1 Flavobacteriales bacterium | reverse complement strand
TTGGCTTTTGCTTTAAGCCTGTCTTTTGTTGCATGCAAAAAGCAAAGCATCGCACCCGCCAAAAACAAGGCAATAGTCTCAAAAAACACCAGCACCGCATTTGATGATTATTTTAAAAACGTGCCTTTTGCAGACATCAGCAATTGGAAAATTAGCATAGAAGATAAAAAGTATTTTATATCGCCAAATGGTTTTGCTGGGTTTTCTGCAAAACACGGCAGTCAAGCTATTGTACAAGGCTTTAGCATTGCATTATTTAAAGTAAATAACCAAAGCCATACGGTTTTAGATGTTTCCAATATGCCAAATGGTTTAGATATCGTTATCGAAAATACACCCGAACACCCACACATTGACGGTATATCTCCAAGTTTAACAATAGGCACACCCAGTATGTTTGTGCTAAATCCACTTTTTAAAACGCCTTTTGGAAGCTATGCCATTACCGTTGACTTTAATCCCAGCGCAGTATATCATCCTTGGGATTTTATGGACGGTGCATATATATCGGATTCTGATATTAAAACTTTTTTAATGCTCAATCCCATTGGTTATGAAAGCATTCAAAAAATAGAAAATTCCACTTGCTTTGCCATTCAACAAGCAGGTAAATGGGGCGTTTTAAGTGGGAAAACAGCCAGCGAAGTGGTGGCGACTATGTATGATAGTTTCCACGTGCAAGGTGCGCAAATCATATTAAGCACAAAAAATAATCAAATCATTTTAGACACAAACTGTCGGGTTATATCTCAATAACAATATAGAAAATTTTTTATACAGCTCAATGATTTGGGTTGTATTTTTATTATCTTTGCCCTTGTAAAATTATGGAAACTCAAATTGAACAGCTTTGGCAATTGGCAAGTGATTTGCAAGCAAAAAATGCACAGGAATTAGAAGCGCACCGCATTGGTTTACTGGGCAAAAAAGGAAAAATCACAGAACTTTTTGAAGCATTTAAACAAGTTTCTGCCGAAGAAAAAAAAATGTGGGGGCAAAAACTCAATGCCCTTAAAAAATTGGCAGAAACAAAAATAGAAGCCCTCAAAAGTCAATTGCAAGATGGCACAACTAAAACGGAAAACGTTTTGGATTTGACCAAACCTGCACCATTGGCGTTGGGCAGCACACACCCTTTGCGCAAGGTGAGGCAGGAAATTGTAGATATTTTTAGACATATAGGTTTTAGCGTGTCCGAAGGTCCAGAAATAGATGACGACTGGCACGTGTTTTCTGCGCTGAATTTTCCCGCAGACCACCCCGCAAGAGATATGCAAGACACTTTTTTTATGGAAAGCCTTGGAGGCAAAGATGATTTGCTTTTGCGCACGCATACGTCTTCGGTACAGGTGCGCTTGATGGAAAGCCAAGCCTTACCTATTAGAGCATTGTGCCCAGGCAGGGTGTTTAGAAATGAGGCTATTTCTACCCGCTCGCACTGCATGTTTCATCAAATAGAGGGCTTGTATATTGATGAAAACGTAAGTTTTGCAGATATGAAACAAACTTTGAGTTATTTTACCACCGCATTTTTTGGCAAAAGCCAAATTCGCTTGCGCCCTTCTTATTTTCCTTTTACGGAACCCAGCGCAGAAATGGACGTATATTGGGGCTTAAACTCCGAGGCGGATTATAGAATTACAAAAGGTACGGGCTGGCTGGAAATTATGGGCTGTGGCATGGTGGACCCCAATGTATTGGAAGCCTCAGGCATTGATTCCAAGAAATATACTGGCTTTGCTTTTGGCATGGGTATAGAAAGAATTGCCATGTTGCGTTATCAAATTACAGATATTCGACAATTTTTTGAAAATGATAAAAGAATTTTGCATCAATTTGTCTAAAATTGTTTAACTTTGTGTAAACCTTTATAAAAGTAAACGTATGAAAAGGATTTTAATTGGTTTTATCATTGCCATTACCGTATTTTTAGCAGTAGGTTTGCTACTGCCTGATGAGATGCACATAGAGCGTTCTATGAATTTGCAAGAAGATAGACAGCATGTGTTTAATCTGATTCAGGATTTGACCCGCTGGAAAGAATGGGACGGCATTAGTCAGATAGACTCTGTAATAGAAGAACATTTTTCTGACGAATCAAAAGGACATGGTGCCCATTACGCTTGGAAAAGCAAAGGCAAAGATGGACTATCTGGGAAAGTTACTTTGGATATGGCTGATGATAGCAATCGGATAAACGCACTTTTTGAATTTGATAAAATGAAAGAAGTGGCACTGGGCACACTGCAACTTTATCCAGCAGAAGATGGCACAACAAAAGTGCAATATAAATTTTCTGTAAAAGTCAGCAAAAATCCTGTGGCTAGATGGATGGCTTTTTTGATGCGTGATAAAATAGAGCAGAAAATGAACCAAGGCTTGATGAATTTAGAACGTGTTGCCATGCAAGACCACGCCAAAGAACAACAAGCAGAAACTACGCCCACGGAAGAACCTTTGGAAATGCTTCAAGACAGCTTGCAAGAACAAACGCCTCCACAAGATGCGCAAGAAGATAGTTTGGAAAATGTGGTGTAGTTTCTCCGTTTAAGATATTTTTGTATATTTGCCACCTTAGCGTGGCAAATTTTATTTGATGATGTTGGTGAGTAAAAGAAAAATGATAAACGACCCTGTGCACGGCATGATAGAACTGCATGGGGATTTAGTAGCGCAGTTAATGGATCATGCGTATTTTCAAAGGCTCAGGGGCATTCAACAATTGGGGCTTTCTGCATTGGTGTATCCAGGTGCGGTGCAAACTCGGTTTTTGCACGCCATTGGTGCCACGCATTTGATGAATAAAGCCTTAGAAACACTCAAGAAAAAAGGCGTAAATATTAGTACGGCAGAGCACGAAGCGTGTCTGGTCGCCATGCTTTTGCACGACATAGGACATGCGCCCTTTTCGCATGCTTTGGAACATAGTTTAATTGAAGGCGTTGGGCACGAGGAGGTTTCGCTCTTGCTCATGGAAAAACTCAACGAAGAATTTCAAGGAAAACTCAGTTTGGCGCTGCAAATTTTCCAACACAAATATCCTAGAAAATTTTTAAGCCAGCTCGTGTCTAGTCAATTGGATATGGATAGATTGGATTATTTAAAACGAGACAGTTTCTATGCAGGTGTGTCGGAGGGAGAAGTTGGTGTGGATAGAATTATAGACATGCTACACGTGAAAGATGATATTTTGTGTGTGGAAGAAAAAGGGATTTATTCCATAGAAAAGTTTTTGCTCGCCCGCAAATTGATGTATTGGCAAGTGTATTTGCACAAAACAGTCATCGCCGCAGAGCAAATGCTGGTGAAAGTCTTTATACGGGCGAAACAATTGGCACAACAAGGCGAAGATTTATTTGCCAGTGATTTTTTAAAGATTTTTCTCTACGAAAAACTCAGCTTACAAGATTTTAAAAAAAATCCTCTCGTGCTTGATGCTTTTACCATGCTGGACGATGCGCAACTCATTGCGTCCATGCGGGTTTGGACAAGGCACAAAGATTTTATTTTATCGGATTTATGCAAAAGACTTTTGCACCGCAGACTTTTTAAAGTGGAAGTGTCCACGGAAATTTTTGATGTAAACTATAAAAACAGCATTAAAGCACAGTTGCAACATAAACTAAACCTAGACGAACAAGACCTACACTATTATTTTTTGGAAGAACGCTACACCACCGATATTTACAAAAAAACACAAGGCATTCACGTGCTCAGCAAAACAGGCGAACTCAAAGAATTGTACGCCGTGCGCAAAGAGCTGGGGCTTTCCATCAGCTATGCGCCTGTTACCAAATATTTTATTTGCTATCCGAAAGATGTTTGAGTTTTTCTGCAAATTTGGCAATGACTTCCAAAAAATTTTGTTCCAACTCTTGCCAAGGCGTTTCTATATCGCCTAAATACGCCAAAGATATGCCTATTTTTTTGTTGTTGGGCAAGGCTTGCAAAAATCCTGCATGCAGTCTGGTGAGTTCTTTCAAGCGGCGGCGCAAACGGTTTCTTTTGTTGGCTCGCTTGTGTTTGGCTTTGGGCACAATAAAAATCCATTGCACAGGCAGTTGATTAGACGGTTCGGAAAGCATTTTATACTGAAACACAAAATTCCCGTATTGCAAACGCTTGGGTCTGTCAAAAAATTCCTGCAAGTCGTTGTGCAGGTGAAGACGCATTGTTTTGGGCAAGGCGTAAAGTTTGTTAGTTTCTTTCAAAGCGTTTTATATCAACGGTTTTAGATAATTCTTCTTGTTCTTCTAGGTGTTTATACAAATGCTCGGCGTAATATGGGGCTAACATCAAGCCTTTTGCGCCCAAAGCATTAAAAATAGACAAGCCTTTTATGCTTGGGTGTCTGCCCAAAAAAGGGCGTCTATCTATGGACACGGGGCGAATGCCCGCCTCTTGTGCGACGACGGTATAATCCGCTTGCCAAATTTTTTGCAAAGCCTCTTCCAATGACAAGCGTGCTTGCGCTGTGGGTAGCGTGTTTTTGTCTTGCCAGTCAAAAGTGGAGCCTGTTTTATATAAAAAGCCTGTATTGGTTTGCGCCGTGGGCAAGAAAAAAATATCTTTACTCCATGTTTTTTGGCTTTGGGTATTGCTTTGCACCGTCAAAACCTCGCCTTTTACATTATTAAAAGGCAAATCCTGAAAAAATTTGCTCTGCACTGCACCTTGACACAAAATAATTTCATCATACTGTTCGCCTTTGTAAAACAAAGTTTCATCGTTATACGCCAAATCTTCTGCTACAAAATCGGCTTGGCGCAATATATTTTGACCAAGCAAAAATTGCCGATAAGCATGGAGCCATTTTGCTACGTCTATCCAACCGCTTTGCAAAACTTTTGCCATGGCGATGATTTGCGCACCAAGCATCAAAGTGTTGCAAACAGGCTCTACATCGCCTAAAAAAACAGATAATTCAGGTTCTTTTTGTTTTTTTTGCCAAAAATCTATTTCCCTTTGCTCGGTGAATAGTTTATAGATAGGGGCATCAAACAAAAATCGCTCGCCCAACAATTTTTCTTGCTCTTGAAAGAAGTTGCGCATGCTATCCAGTAAGATGCTCGCCTGCCAACTGCTCGTTAAGCGTTTAAACACGATGGGATTGTATAAGCCAGCTGCCACCACAGAACTGCCATGCACTAAACCTTTGTCCAGCACATGAAGCAAAACATCAGAACGCTTGGCATAACAAGATGCTAGCGCACTTCCCGCTATACCCTGCCCAACAATCAACACTTTGCGTTTATTCACGGGGCAAAGGTACGATTTTTTGCCCATAAGCAACACAAAAACAAAAAGGCAAACTCCAAAGCATATATTTTTTTCAACAAGCTGTGCAAAACTTTTTTTTTACGCCCATTTTACATGTAACAATTGCCAATACTCGTTTTTATGCGTTTTTGCACTTTTGGCAAAGTTTGATTTATGGCTCGCTTTTTTGGAACTTTGTATTGGAATTAAACCCTCCCCAAAAGATATATGATGGATAAAAACTTTGTAGAACCCATTTTAACGGAAAACCGCAATCGCTTTGTGCTTTTCCCGATAGAACACCACGATATTTGGTCGTTTTATAAAAAAGCGGAAGCCAGCTTTTGGACAGCGGAAGAGGTGGATTTAGGGCAAGATTTGACAGACTGGGACGAAAAACTCAATGACAATGAGCGTTATTTCATCAAGCACGTTTTGGCTTTTTTTGCGGCTAGCGATGGCATTGTGAATGAAAACCTAGCGGAAAACTTTCTTTCAGAAGTGCAATACACAGAAGCTAAGTTTTTTTATGGCTTTCAAATAGCTATTGAAAACATACATTCCGAAATGTATTCTTTGTTGATAGATACGTATATTAAAGATGATGCGGAAAAAGACCATTTGTTTCGTGCCATAGACACGCTTTCTTGTGTAACCAAAAAAGCCGAATGGGCTTTGCGCTGGATAGACAAAGGCAATTTTGCCCAAAGGCTAGTGGCTTTTGCTGCGGTGGAAGGCATTTTCTTTTCGGGGAGTTTTTGCTCTATTTTTTGGCTCAAAAAACGAGGTTTGATGCCGGGCTTGGCTTTTTCCAACGAATTGATTTCTCGTGATGAAGGCTTGCACTGTGATTTTGCTTGTTTGCTTTACACCAAACACTTGGTGCAGATGTTGCCCAAAGAAGAAGTGCAGAAAATCATTACTGATGCCGTGGAAATAGAAAAAGAATTTGTTTCAGATTCTTTGCCCGTGGATTTGATTGGCATGAACGCAAAACTCATGACACAGTACATAGAGTTTGTGGCGGATAGATTGCTTATGGAGCTTGGCAATCCAAAGGTTTATCACG
>CANHHI010000095.1 GCA_947460225.1 Flavobacteriales bacterium | reverse complement strand
TTTGCAAACCAGAACTATATACTTCGGTAGCACCTGTAACCGTTCCTGAGGCTGGTTGCCCCCCGATAGTGCCAGCAAATGTTGGTTTAACTAACTGATGGGTATGCTTTTTAAAGTCCTCTAAAAAATTATTTAAAAAATCTTCAATGGCATTAAGTCTTTCCGTAAGCGCTTTCACTTTTACCAGTCCCCCAAAAGCATCTCCATTGAGGAATTGCGCCTGGGTTTTACTGCTGTGCAAAACATACCAAGTGTCTGTTTGCGCAGGTTTTATCAGCAAAACATAAGCACCCACTGCGGGTATGGCGTAAGTAGATTGAATACTTACAGCTTGCACCGTGTTTAGCCTTACGCCCTCTATCATCAGTTCGCTCGCAGTACCTGGATTTATCGCCACTTTACAGGTATCTAAATCCACGCTCAAAACCACCCCTTGTGCCACCTGCACGCTGTCTGCCTGGCTGGCAATTTGTTTGATTATTTCACTAATGCTCGTCATAATTGTACTAGGCTTAAAGTTTGTCTGTATCCATGTGTGCCAAAACTGCGCTTTACCGCTTCTACGCTGTATTTGCCTGTTTTTTCCCCCAAGTCGTCCAAAAGCTCCACCGTGTCGCCATGCGCTATGCAAGGCGTGCCAAAAGTGGTGATTTCTCCTTGAAAACCCGATTTTGTCAGTTTTTCGTATTCTTTCTTGGCAATATTGGCTAAGTCCAAGGGGTTCAAGCCCGTAAAAGTAATTACCCGCTTTTCGCCCCCTGCCTTGCCAACACAATGGCTCAGCACCTTGCCGTTTGGCAACTGCCACTGTAACTCCACCTGTAAGGGTATGCTCGATGGTTTGTGATAGTTCAGTTGTGTATCAATCAACTGAGACTGAATGTGGAGTTTATGGCTTTTTTCGCCCAGATAGACGTTGCCCACGTGCAAGGTGCCTGCTCTAAAAAAGATGGGCACATTGTATTTTTCTTTAATCTTTGCCAAAACTTTTGCCACCGTATTCATGGAGGCATCTATGGTAAAATTGCCCAAAGGAATATTTTCGGCTTTACACTTGCTTATGCCAATATACGCCAGCACCAACGCCAAAGGTTTTTCCTTAAACTGCATGGGCAAGACCGCCCGCTTTTTGAGTGCGTACATCTCGTCCTCCAAGTGCAAAACCAAGGGTATGGTATGGGTTATTTTGGTGATATATCCCTTGAAAACCGAGTGCAACACATCATCATAACCCAATTGAATATGCACCGCATCGCCTTGTTGGAAGGTTTTTTGAAGACTGCCCCCCGATAGTTGCACATTGCCGGGTAAGCGCAATACCGCCGTGTCGGTCATGTCGTGCACCGAGCTTTGGATTTGCACATCGTGCAAGCCTTGCAACTGCACACGCTCCGTGTCTAATTGAAAACTAAGTTTATACATTGCGTTTGTCTTTGTATTTGAGTTCAAAAGGTTTATCCGAGAGCAAGGACAACTGGTAGGTGATGATGTTGGCAAAAGGACTGTGTGGCAAGTCCAGTGCGGTAACCACCACGCTATGCACGCCCAAGGCATTGATGTAGGGATTAACCATTTCTATTTCCCGAGCGGTGCGCACGTAGTTTAACAAACGCACCAATTCCGAAATGGGTTTTTTCTCCTCGTGGCTACAAAATAAGCCCTTGATGCTGATCTGCCAATCCCCAAGGCTCACGTGTTCTTTCACCGTGCCATCGTGGCGCACCAAAGCAGTGGTAAGCACTTGCTTGGTTTGGTTGGCTTGAATAATGGGGCTGGTCAAAACCAGCGGTTCTGCCCCCGGCATGCGCAACTCCACATTGCCCTCTACGGGCAAGCCAAACATACCGCCTTTGGTGATGCTTTGCAGTTTTTTATCGCCAATTTTATAGCCTTCCAAGAGTTCTTGGGTGAGTTCTTTTTTTTGCAGACTGTACTGCATGGGGTCGGTTTCCGCCAGTAGGTTGTTGATGCGGTTGAGGAGTTGGCTTTGGTTTTTACCTGCCAAGCCCACATAGCCCAAAATGCTTTGAATCGTTTTTTCTGCCATAATTATAATGCTAATTCTGTGTCTTTAATTGCTTCTAACAAAGCACGCTGTACTTCTTCTTTGAGGTCTTGTGCGCCGTTTTTGATGTTATCCACTTTGATGGTCAGCTCGCCAATCAAACTGCCAATGCTGATGCTTTTTTGTGCCAAAGCACCCGAATCCGCAAAACTTTCTGCTTTGCCTTGTGCCTCTGAAAAATTGGTTTGCAAACTGTCTGCTTGGGTGTTGAGCACTGCGCCCAGGTCTGGTTTTAAAGCCATATTTGCCCCAAAATCCATCACCTTGCCTGCCAATGCGGGCAGTTCCAAAGGCAAAGTTTGGCTTTTTAAATCGGGCAAAAAGCCAAGGGCTTTGTCTTTCAAGCCTGCAAAACTCGTCTGCAAAGTATCCCCGATATTGCCCAAATTTAAATCGGGCAAAAAGCCAAGGGCTTTGTCTTTCAAACCTGCAAAACTCGTCTGCAAAGTCTCGCCGATATTGCCTAAGTTTAAATCGGGCAAAAAGCCGAGGGCTTTGTCTTTCAAACCTGCAAAACCTGTTTTTAAGGTGTTTTGCAAAGCGTCCAAAGATAAGTCTGCGCCCAAACTGCGGTCTATTTGCAGTCCCAAATCTTGCACCTTTTGGCTTACGCCAGCCAAAGAAATCGCCGAAAATACAACGTCTATTTGTCCTGCACTGCTTGCCAAGCTATTTAGGCTATTGCTCAGCGCCTCTATACCAGACATTGCCGTGCTGATGCCTTCTATTTTTAATCCTATTTCTGTTATTTTTTCCATAATGCTCCTAAGGCTTCTAACATCGCCGCTTTATTTCTTTGCGCTCTGTATTGTTCTATAAACTCTGCTTCCGTAGCTAAGGCGATAAACTCCTCATCGCCGAGGCGATGAGGGTCTATGCCGAAGTTTGCTCTAATGAGTGCACAAAGTTTGCGCAAATCATCTCCGTCTTTGTTGGGGTCTAGTAAGCGACCCCTTAGACGTTTTTTATTTCAAACGATTTAGGCTCTAAGGCTTTTGAAAACGCAGAGAGGTAAGCCATTTGCGCTGAAAAACCTTGTACTTGCTTGTAATCATATCCACCCAAAAAGCATTTTTCCATTAAGTCTTCTAAAAGACGAACGTTGTTGCCTTGTGATGTGGCTTGCCCCATGGCAAATTCCGATAAGCTCGGCGTGCGGAAGTAGCTCACTTGTTTTTCAATTGCAATTTCAACAATGTTGCCATGTTGAGACTTCCATTCTTTAATCTGTTTTTCCATTTTGAATATCGTTTAAAATTGTTTGGTTATAAAACCCGTTGCGAAATGCTTATCGCAACGGCGTTTTTTTACTTCGTTTTTTTATTTGGTGGTTTTTTCAATGTGTGATACAATTAAATCCAATTTCACCTCTGCTTTGATGTCTCCCTCTTTAATGGAAATCGCATTGTTGGTGAAAGAGCAGTTGCGCAAAATTTCAGTTACTGGATTTTTCATAGACGCATCATTGTATTGAATGATGATGTCAAACAAAGGCAAGTCCAGAATGCTGTCGTAACTCGCTGCTGCTTCGTGCAAAGCGTCCACCTCAAATTTGTACAAAGTAACCGATGCTTCGGCTTTGTATCTGCCTATGCCGTAGCCAATGGGGTACGCACCTGCGCCGTGGAGCATTTCCTTTTCACGTGCTTCTTTGTACTCTATGGCAGTGATGCCACGTACAGTACGGTCTAGCATCACAAAGCTAATGTCTGCCCAGCCGTAGATTTTTCCGTTGATGATTGGTTTCATAATTATTTTCCTAATTTTGTTTTATAGCCTATGGTTACGTTGATTGTTTTGGTAACGCCTACTGGAATTACGCTAATTGCTACATCTAAGATGCCCGTTGTTAAAACGTCCTGTTCAGGGTCTATGTCCACGGCAAATCCGCTGACTTCGCCCGCTTTCTGCATCATTTGCAAGCCCTTGCCCACTTCTTCCTTAATTTGCGTGAGCTCCATGCTGTTGAGCTCGCCCGTGATAGCATCTACTTTGAGGTTGCCGTTCACACGAGGCAAAAGTGCTTCACGCACATAGCGCATGGCTTTGTTCATGGTGCGGTTGGTGTAGATTTGTGCAAAATCGTCTGTTACCTCTGTGCAGGTAAACGCATCGTTGAAATAAATGCCTGCTTTGCCAGCATAGGTTTTTAAGCATACATAACCGTTTTGGTCTAATACAGACAAATCTCCCAAAGACACTTCATTGATTAAAGCACCGCCCACCAGCGCAGCCGAAGTAAAGCCAGCACCGTAAAGGTTCATGCCACCCACGTGCGCAATAGATTGTTGCACCGAAGACTTGGCAATTGCACCCAAAGTCAGTCCTAAATCTGCATGGCTGGGGTTTGCCTTTGCCCAATTGGCATCAACGGCAATGCTCACCGATACGCTAGATGCGTTCAAGCTGTTGAGTTTGGGCAAATTTTTCAAGCCCGCACCATACACAAATCCATTGCCCGACAAAGTGATGTGGCAGTAGATGTACTCTGTGGCGAGTGCGTCTGCCACTTGTTGCGCTAGGGTTACCACTTCGGCAATGTGTTTGAAATCAAACGCCTCTGTGCCATCGTAGGCAATACCCATTTGTTTGGCTTTGCCCTCGGTTTGCTTGGCAAATAACTGTGCTTCTTCCACGAGTTCTGCATACGTCAAAGACACTGGCATCACTTTGAGGTACAAAGTGGCATTTGGTGCCATGCGGAAAAACTGTGCAATGTGTCGAAACAAACGGCTGTCCGCAGCAATTTTTAAGTTTTCCAAAGCATCTTGAGCTGCGCCCAGTGCATAAACCTCGCCGAGTTGCAGACCTGCTGCAATGGCTTCTCCTTGCGTTAGCAGGGCACTTACGCTGTCGTCCATGACGCTAAGTTTGCCCATGCCAACCTTGTTCTTGATAATGTTGATGTTACCCATAATATAAATGATTGATTAAATGGCTGATGTTCTGTTTTTTTTGAGCACGCTGGCTCTGGTGAATAGTTTGTAGCGCAAGTTTTTATGTCTGCAAATGCTTTGCACCAAGCTCATGGCACGCATGGAATACACTTCGCCCCAGCTGGTGAGCAATGCCGCCTCGGCTTTGGGATTTTCTATGAAAAACGCTTTGAGCGTTTGGATATGTTCTTTGTGCATGGTTTTGAAAATTGAAGACTTGCTGTTTGAATTTTTTGGCAAAGTTCACACAAACTGCGCCGATTTTCCAAAGGTGCTCGGCGTAACTGGTCTGTATTTCATACCAGTTAAGGCAGTTTTTGATACCAGTTCGTCAGAGGGCTTATCCAATTTGGGGGTATTTTGTATGAACTTTGTAGAAAAATTTATGTGTAAATCATCTTTAAACCCCGAAAAAGACTTGTGTACAGCATGCACAAGCAAGCAAAACAAAAAAAGCAAGCAAAGCAAGCAGATGGACGACTACATCGAAGTGTTTATGCGCTTTGGCAATTGGCTCAAACGCCGAAACCAAAAGCTGTATCATCAGGTGCATGATGCCCAAAACGAATTTATTGGCGAACAATTTAAGCAAGAATTTGAAGACCAATAAAAAACATTTTTTAAAACTTTTTTTAAACCCATTTAAACCATGAACCTAAACGACCTTTACGAAGTCATCGCAAGTAAATTGCGCAAGGAAAACGAACTCCTTACCGTGGCTCCTTTTGCAGGAAGCTACAAAAACCAACAAGCCCCTTTTGCCCTGGTGGAATTTGCCCAAATCGATTGGGAAAATTTGCCCAATGAACGCAAAGCGGGTACGGTGGAAATTGTGTTACACACAGGCTACAACATGCCAACAGCCCAAGCGGTGTTGAACACTTTGCCCAGCAGGCTCATGGCTAGACTGGACAGTGTGCGCATAGACGGCGAACCTTTGGCGCATCAAAGCGACCGCTTTGTGTTTGAAGCGGATTTGTGCGTGTGCAAAAGCACCTTGAAAACCCTTGTGGTGCAGGAATTGCGCCAGTGGATACAAGCCCCTGTAAAATTAGAAACCGAAAATCATGTAGTAAACCCTTTAAAACCTTAAACCCATGAAAACAAATTTTGTAGCGATTCACGAAAGAATCAAAGACAGCATTCATCATGCCATAAGCGATGAAGCCGAAGACTGGAGCATCATGCCCAGCGACATTGCCAATGAAATTGACAATGGATTTTTAGCTTATGCCGAAGGCTTAGAAGAACAGTGCGAAGTTTTGCAAACGGAACAAACGGCTTTTATGCAAACGCAAACGGAAGTACTCAACAGCCACGTGATGAACGAGCATTTGCATTTGACGAGTTTCCAAACGGAAGC